>JABFVX010000463.1 GCA_013362555.1 Mycobacteriaceae bacterium | reverse complement strand
GCCCTCGGTCGCCATGATCATGTAGTAGCTGAACGCGCCGAGGTTCATCCCGGCCCGGGCCCAGGCGTCGAAGTGCGCGCCGGTGTCTATGGTCCCGGTGCTGCGGAGGTTCTGGCGGACGCTCCAGTACTGCGCGAAGGTCTTGGTCCCCTCCACCGAAGGGGCGTTGTAGCGCATGGAGTGCCCGAGGGTGTAATTGCTGCCGTTGATGTAGGCGGTGCCGCGGTTGGTCGCGCCGCTGCTGGGGTTGTACGGGCCGTGGGACTCGACGATGTAGTACTCGACCAGCGGGTTCGAGGTCCAGCCGTAGAGCGCCAGGTAGCCGTTGCTGCCGTGGTTGACCCAGCCGTTGTAGTTGACCGTGCGGCGGCCGCCGTTGGACCAGCCCTTGCCGCCGACCCAGTTGTTGGCGCCGTTCCACTGGGAGCTGTAGTTCCCGCCCGAACCGAGGGTCATCGAGGCGCGGCCCTGCGAGTCGGTCCAGAACGAGTAGTAGTACCCGTTGTGGGTGCCCGTCGCGTTCTGCGTCAGCGTCTGCGCGTTGGCGATGCCGGGCAACGCGAGTGCCGCGGCCCCGCCGAGCGCGAGCGCCCCGCCGCCCAGCAGGAGCCGCCGGCGGCTGAACGGGTGCGCCGCTTCCGGCGGCGTGTGTGCTTCTGACATGCGTCCTCCAGATTGCATCGAAGGTGATCGATGTCAGAATTATGCGTATTGCAATGATGTGCGTCAATAAGTTTCGGAGAACTTTCGGTACTTTATCCGGAAGTTTCGGGATTTGGGCAGTTTGCGGTCACCTCCGAGTGAAAGGAGACGCCGCTGAGAACGATGGTGCCCCGTTTGATCGCGTATTGGAACGCATTGACGCAGGTAGTAGCCCTGCGCGAGGAGTTGGGGCGGCGATTGGGTGCGTCGATCGACCAAGTTGCGTCCAGTACTGCCCGCGTCGAGGAACCCCTTCGGCCGCGCTCGCTACATCAGCGCCTGACCCCAACGCAACTTGAGACGCTGGTAGCGGCCTATCGAGCCGGAGTTCGCCAGCCGGTGCTTGCCGAGCGGTACGGCATCGGGTTGACCAGCGTCAAGAAGCTGGTTCGCGAGGCCCGTAGGCAAACCTGACCCGCTGATCGGGGTCGAGCCAGGGGTGCTGCCGAAACGCCGATTTGCTGCGCACGTATGAAGGCCTCCAGGTCGTGAAGCAGTGCACCGGACAGCTCCACTTCACAACCGGAGGCCTTTACCTGTCAGACGAATCCGCTACCACAGCGGACCAGCGCCCTCCTGAACACCACACCTAGCCGGCCATCGCGGTCGTGGTCATGCCGTACCGCCATGGGTGTAGGCCAGGACGATGACGCCCGAGGCGAAGGTCGTGGTCTTGATCAACTTGAGGTGGGTGGTGTCGAGGCCGTCCAGGAGGCGCTCGCCGCGGCCGGCGATGGTGGGGTACATCCAGAAGTGGTACTCGTCGACGAGCTTGTGCTCCAGCAGGGTGCGGTCCAGTTCGCCGGTGCCGAACTTCAGGATGTTCTGGCCGGGCTGCTCCTTGAGCCCGGCGACCTCCTTGGCGACGTCGCCGTCAAGGATGGTGGCGTTCCAGGTGGTCTCGGTGAGCGTTCGGGAGGCGACGTACTTGGGCAGGCTGTTTATCCGGACCGCGTACTCGCCCTCGACCGCCTCCATGCGCGGCCAGACCCTGGCGAAGTCCTCATAGGTCCGCCGCCCCAGCAGCAGCGCGTCGGAGGCGAACAGTAGGTCACGGGCGTATGCGGTGTATTCCTCGTCGAAGTAGGGGCGGCCCCATTTCTCTGGCGCGGAGATGGCCCCGTCCAGTGTCACGAACGTCGACTCGATGAGCTTCCTCATTACTGGTCCTTTCATAGCTGGCTGGTTGGTGCTTTCGGGTGCGGCCAGGAGCCGCACAGGTCGGTTGCTACCCGTACTCAGACGTATGGGTTTCTAGTGGTGATCAGGCGATCTGCTCCGGGGCGGGGACGGCATGCTCGGCGGCCCGGCTGACCTGCTCCCAGCTCTCCCAGACCGCCATCCGCTGCCGGGAGATGTCGAAGGCGAGGTCGAAGACCATGCTGCCGAGCAGCAGCCGTGGTGGCGGGTTGTCGCTGTCGACCAGCTTCAGCATCGCCGCAGCCGCCAGCTCGGGCTCGCTGTCGATCGACCCCTCCGCCCATTGCCTGGCGAGCTCCTCGCGGAGCGGGTCGTACGGCTCCAGTGGGGCGGTCGAGGTCATGCTGGTGTACAGGTCGGTCCAGTAGCCGCCGGGTTGGACGATGGTGACTTTGACGCCGAACGCCGCGGCCTCCATCGCCAGCGCCTCGCTCATGCCCTCCAGTGCGAACTTGCTCGCGCTGTACATCCCGGTGGTCGGGAAGCCGCCGAGACCGGCGATGCTGGAGACCTGCACGATGTGCCCACTGTTCTGGTTGCGAAGGTGCGGCAGGGCGGCCTGGCAGACCCACAGCGCGCCGAACAGGTTGACCTCCATTTGGGAGCGTGCCTCGGCCTCGGTGAACTCCTCGAGCATGCCCGACGCCATCGTGCCGGCGTTGTTGACCACGATGTCCAGCCGTCCGAAACGCTCGACTGCGGAGGACACGGCGGCCATCACTGCGGCCCGGTCGGTCACATCCAGATTCAGCGTGAGTATCCGGTCGGCGTGGCGCTGGTCAAAGTGATCCCGGGTGATGCTCCGGGCGGCGGCCGCTACCTGGTCACCGCGCTCCAACGCGGCAACAGCGAACGCGTGGCCCAGGCCGCGACTGGCGCCGGTGATGAACCATGTCCGCGGGGCCGCGGGTGTCGTGCGCAACGAAATCTCCCTCATTCGAGACGAACCGTCTCGTCTCGAATGCATGCTACGGGCACCCCGCTTACGTTGTCAAGACGGAACGTCTCGTCTTTGTTTGCTAGGCTGCGGGCATGATGACGCAGCGTCCGTCGCCGGCGAGCGCGGCCCGCCGCAGCGAGGCCTCACGGCGCGCCATCCTCACCGCCGCGTTCGAGCTGGTCCAGGAAGTGGGATACGCCAAGCTGGGCATCGAGGGCATCGCCGCACGAGCCGGTGTCGGCAAGCAGACCATTTACCGTTGGTGGCCGTCGAAGGGCGCGGTGCTCTTCGACGCCTTCCTCATGCTCAGCGAAGGCGAGGACGGTCGGCCCGCGGCGCTGCCCGACACCGGCGATCTGCAGTCCGACCTGACCACGGTGCTGCGTGCCACGGTTGAGGAACTGAACGATCCACGCTTCGACGTGCCGATGCGGGCGCTGGCTACCGCGATCGCGCACGATCCGAAGTTGGCCGCCGATTACGCCGAGCGACTGGACCGGCCGCTGAGGCGGATCAAGCTGGAGCGGCTGCGCAGCGCGCAGCGTGCTGGACAACTCGCCGAGGACCTCGACCTCGATGTGGCAGTGGACATGGTGTGGGGTCCGGTGCTCAACCGCTGGCTGCAGCGCAGCGGGCCTCTCACCATCGAATACGTCGACAGCGTCGTCACGACCGCCCTCAACGGCTTGCGTCACCGCCCTTAGGCGGTTCAGGGCGGGGTGCCATGATCGGCACCGTCCGGAGTGCGGGCGTGTGCGGTACCCGCAGCGGTGACCGTGGCGGCGTATCCCTCCCCATCTGCCGTGATGCGGCGCGGCGCGTCCGCGGGCTATGGCGGGCCAGAATGTCCCCCCGATGGCGACCGCAACGGTGATGGCACCGTGGGAGTCAAGAAGCCGATGATCCTGCTGTTCATCGGCCTTAAGTGACATAGATGATATTCATGCTTATCAGTATTATGTGCCCCCGGCAGGATTCGAACCTGCGACGCACGGTTTAGGAAACCGACGCTCTATCCCCTGAGCTACGGGGGCGGCAGTGCACGATTCTAGCCGACCCGCCCGGCGGCGGCGCTCGGCCGGTCCGGCGGGTGCGCCGCCGGGGGAGTGAGGCGGTCTTCCCTCGCACGCACGGACCTCGTAAATTGTAAGAGTGAGCCCACACCCCCCGAAGCGGCCCGACAAGCTCACCGTCTTCGCCCGGTTCGTCCAGTACAAACTGCGCATACCGGTGATCGTCGCGGTGTGCGCCTCCGTCCCCGCCGTCTTCCTCACCGTCTGGACTGACGGCGGCTTCGCCCTGACGGGCAAGGTCATCGGCTGGGCCGCCGGGGCCGTGCTCTGGTTCGAGTCGGTCATCCTCCTGCTCGCCGCCGAGCACAAGCGCGAGTGGCTGTGGCGGCACAAGTGGATGCTCGTCGTCTGCGCGCTCACCCTCGTCAGCCTCGTCGCCGCCGCCGGCGGCGCGCAGGTCCTGCGCCTGGCCTACCTCGTCGGCACCATCCGCGCGCTGCGCGCCAAGCGCATCATCGACGCCGCCGGAGTCCTGGTGCGCCGCTTCAGCCTCGGGATCTGGTGGAAGTCCGGGCTGTTCACCGGCGCGGGCGTCGTCGCCGCCGCGGTCGCCGCCGTGCTCCTGCTCGACCCCGACGCCGAGTACCGCGAGCTCCTGCACTGGCTCGACGCGAACCTGCGGCTCCTGCCCATCCTCCTCGCGGGCGCGATCCTCGCCGTCGCCACCTGGTTCGTCGTGCGAGCGCGCGCCACCGCCCGGACCGCGGCGCGCCGCCCGGCCCTGCCCGAGCAGCGACCGCCCGCCGAAGCCGCACGACTGCTCGACCCGGCGGAGTCCGCCGAAACCCCCTGAACCCCCGCCCGCCGATCGTCCTTCCTCGACCCGGCCGTCCGTTCGAGTAGGCTCGGGCGCGTGGATACCGACCTGATCACCTTGACCGGCCTGCGGGTGCACGGGCGCCACGGCGTGTTCGACCACGAGCGGGAAGCGGGCCAGGACTTCATCATCG
>JABFVX010000355.1 GCA_013362555.1 Mycobacteriaceae bacterium | reverse complement strand
GCGCTACGGGTGTGACGTGCGGGCGAAGTTGCGTACGCCGTTCGGGTGACGTACAGTGTTCGTATCAGCCGCACGACGTACGGATCGGGCGGAGAACGAAAGGGAAGATCATGACCACCTTCGCCACTCCCCAGGCCATCACCGCCGAGATCCGCGTCGCCGCCGGCGACGTCCGCGTGGTCGCGGGCGACCGGGCCGACACCGTCGTGCAGGTGTTCCCGACCAACCCCGCCAAGAAGGCCGACGTGGGCGCCGCCGCGCAGACTGTCGTGACGTTCGAATCGGGCGCCCTCCAGGTGCGCGGGCCGCAGCCCAGCCGCTTCGGCATGGGCAACCCCGGCTCGATCCAGGTGGAGATCGCCCTGCCCCGGGGTTCCCGGCTCGACGGCGAGCTGATGGCGGGCGGGCTCACTACCGAAGGCGCACTGGGTGCAGTCGCGGTCGCCACCCTCGACGGCCACCTCGTCATCGACCGTGCCGCGGGCGCGGTGCTCAACACCCAGCGCGGCAACCTCACCGTGCGCCACACCACCGGCGCGTCCACCCTCGACACCCGCTACGGCGACATCACGGTCGGCGTCGCCGCGGGGCTCGCCGCCCGCATGGACGTCCACACCGGCCTCGGCCGCATCCGCAACAGCGCGGCCGAAGGCGTCGATGGCGTCGACATCTCCGCCCGCTCCGGTTTCGGCGACATCACCATCCACCGCTCAGAACTCACCGCCGCGTAGTACGCACGTCTTAACACCCGTAGCGCGCGTCTACGCCCGCAGCTGCGGGTGTAGACGCGCGCTACGGGTGTTAAGACGCTACTTGCCTGTGAACTTGGGGGTGCGCTTCTCGGTGCGGGCGCGGATGCCTTCGACGGCGTCGCGTGAGAGCCAGGCGGCCATCTGGGCGGTCCGCTGCGTGGAGGGTTCGCCGTCGCGGCTGCCGTCGTCGTTGAACGCCAGCTTGAGGTGGCGCAAGGTCAGCGGGGCGAGCTGCGCGATGTCGCGGGCCCAGGCCTGCGCGTCGGCCACGGTGCCGATCTTGTTGGCGAAGCCGTGAGCGAGCGCGGACGCCGCGGTGAGCTGTTCTGCGCCGAACAGCATGGTGCGCGCCGGGCCATTGCCCGCCAAGGCCATCAGCCGGTGCACCGTCCAGCGGTCCACGGCTATGCCCAGCTTCGCCACCGGAATGCCGACGTAGCTGTCTGGTGCCAAGACCCGCAGGTCGGCCGCCATCGCGAGCTGTGTGCCCGCTCCGAGCGCGCCGCCGTTCACCGCCGCGATCACCGGAACCGGAACCGAGTCGATGGTCTGCAACGTCCCCAGCAGCCGGTCGGCGAACTCCTGGGCATTCAGCTCGGCCAAGTCCGCGCCCGCACAGAACAGCGGTCCCCGACCGGTGAGCACGATGGCCCTGGCGTCCCTGGCTGCCTGGTCCACGGCATCGTCGAGCCGCTTGAGCAGCTCCATGTTCAACGCGTTGCGCCGGTCCTCGCGCTGCAACTCGATCGTGACGATTTCACCCTCGCGCCGGACTCCGATCATTAGCGTGACACTAGCTCACTAGCTGAACTCGTCCGGATCGGGGCCGAGGCGAGTGTCGGTGTCGAGGCCTGAGATGGCGCGCATCTGAGCCGGGTTCAGTTCGAAGTCGAAGACCCTCGCGTTGGCCGCGATGCGCGCTGGATCCGAGGATTTCGGGATGACGATGTTGCCCAGCTGCAAATGCCATCGGATGAGGACCTGCGCCGGAGTGCGCCGCACGTCCAGCGCGATCCCGGTGACGGTGGGGTCGGCCAGCATGCCGCCCTGCCCGAGCGGCGCCCACGCCTCGGTGGCGATGGCGCGGGCCAGGTGGAAGTCGCGCAGCGTGCGTTGGGTGAACCGGGGATGCAGCTCGACCTGGTTCAGCACCGGCGCCTCGCCGACCGCGTCGATCAATGTGAGCAGGTGCTCCTGCGTGAAATTGCTCACCCCCAGCGAACGCACCAACCCGTCCGCCCGCAGCTTCTGCAGCGCGCGGTAGGTGTCGACGAACCGCCCGCCTGCGGGAACCGGCCAGTGCACCAAATACAGATCCACGTAGTCCATGCCGAGGCGGGCCCGGCTGGCCTCGAAGGCACGCAACGTGGAGTCGTAACCCTGGTCGGTGTTCCACACTTTGGTGGTGACGAAGATGTCGTCACGCGCAATCCCGGACTCCCGAATCGCCCGCCCGGTGGCCGTCTCGTTGCCGTACACGGACGCGGTGTCAATGCTGCGGTAGCCGGACTCCAGCGCCGCGCTCACCGCGGCGAAGGTCTCGCCGTCCGGGATTTTGAAGACCCCGAACCCCAGGGCGGGCATGATGTTCCCGTCATTGAGCACCACGGTCGGACCCGACCTGGTCGAGGATTGAAAGGTCACACAACCGAAGGTATGACCGACTCCGACCAGAGTCAACTATCCAGGTGCTTATAGCAGACGGTGTCTGAAGCCTCAAGCCCCTGGAGTTATGCCCTGGTCGGCTGCATCAACCGCCGCAGTGCGTACTCGGTGACAGCGACCAATGCCTCCTTGGTGCGCTCCCGGTCACGGGCGTCGATGCTCATGATCGGGACGTCCTCCCGCACCGCGAGCGCCTGCCGGATGTCGCCGAGCGGATAGCGCGGCGCGCCGTCGAACTCGTTGAGCGCCACCAGAAATGGCAAGTTTCGCGCCTCGAAGTAGTCGACGGCGGCGAAGCTGTCCTCCAGTCTGCGGGTGTCGACGAGCACTATGGCGCCGATGGCGCCGCGGATCAGGTCGTCCCACATGAACCAGAACCGATACTGGCCTGGCGTGCCGAACAGGTACAGCACCAAGTCTTCGGCCAGCGTGATGCGACCGAAGTCCATCGCCACCGTGGTGGTCGACTTCTCCGGCAGCTTGCTGAGGTCGTCGACGCCGATGCTGGCATTGGTGACCAAAGCCTCGGTGCGCAGCGGCACGATCTCCGACACCGAGCCGACCAGCGTGGTCTTGCCCACGCCGAAGCCGCCCGCGATGACGATCTTGGCCGAGGTCGGCTTCTTCGCGGCCGGCGTCGAACGATCCGATCGACTCGGATCAAATTTTGCGGAGGCCACTGAGCACCCTTTCGATCAGCTCGCGACGTTCGCTGTCACTCGAATCGTCTTGCAAGGTAGCCAACACCTGCAGATAACCGTTCTCCACGAGATCTGCCACCAGTACTCGTGCCACGCCGAGCGGAACGCCGAGGCGGGCCGCGATCTCGGCCACCGAGGGCGACTGCTGGGACAGCTCGACGATCGCGGCCTCGATGTTGGTCAGCTCGAGCAGGTCACCCGTGTCGGGCAGACACTGGATCAAAGCTTCCAGCGCCAGCTCGATCGTCGGGCGTGTCCGCCCGGCAGTCAACGAGTACGGGCGGACGAGACTCGGCTCCCCACCCAGATCTTCCGTTGTCATGTCAATCGTCAGTTGCCTGCCGGCACGCGGGGGGATGCCTGCACCGACGAGCCGACCCGATCCACCAACAGTGCCATCTCATAACCAACCTGCCCGATGTCGCACTGGGAGTTGGTCAGCACGGCGAGGTAGGAACCGTCGCCGACAGCCATGAGCAGCAGGTAGCCGCGGTCCATCTCGACCACGGACTGCAGCACGTTGCCGCCCTCGAACAGGGTGGAAACCCCGACCGACAGGCTTGCGAGCCCCGCGGTCACCGCCGACAGCTGCTCGGCACGGTCCAGCGGCAGCTGCGCGCTCGCCGCCATCAGCAGACCATCGGCGGATACCAGCACCGCGTGCGCGACACCGGGGATCTCGACGACGAAATTCGATACCAGCCAATCCAACTGCCGGTTATTGCCGGCGCCCTGCGGGGAGTTCATTGGTCTCCTTCGTCTCTGGTGGCCTTCATCGTTGTCATCGCGCGACCGTTGCGGACGCCCGTTTGATGCCTGGCCAGGCTGGCCCGCACGGTTTCGGGATCACGGCGCAGTTGCGCCTCGTCCTCCGCGGGCGCCGGGACGTCCATTCGCGCCGCCCCGCGGCGCGGCAGCTCCGGAGCGGTTTCGGACCGCTCCGGCAGGCCGGCCGCGGAGTCGTCGCCGCCCAACGTCGCGTTCGCGAAGACCGGCGGGCTGATCGGCTCCGGGGAAGAGCCGACCGCTCCGGGAATCAGCCACTCACCCGGGCGCCGCTGCGGCAGGCCCGATTCGGTGACTGCTCCGGAGTTGTTCACCGTGGAAGCGGCCTCGGCGACGCGCTGCGCCGCCGACCACCCTTCGTCGGCGATCGTTTCGAATGCCGGTCTGGGCATACCCTCCTGCCAATCCGATAGCCAGCCCGACATCATTTCCGCGAAGATCGGGATTCCTGAGGTGTCCTCCGCGGACGGGGGTTTGATCCGGGACTGGAAGAACGCCGCCGTCTTCACGGTGTCCGCCGTGCGCCCGTGCCGGGGCACGGGCTCGCCCAGGTCGCCGAAGGTGCCGCTGCCCGCGCGCTCCCAAGCCAGCCTGGCGTCCTCAGCCGCCTCCGCCTGCACCCGCGCGGCGATCTCGGCGTCGTAGTCCGGATCTTCCTCCGGGGTGACCGCGGGCAAGTCGGTCTGCGTACCGTTCCAGTCGGCGTCGTGGTCGACCTCGTCGTCCTCGCCGGGGCGCGGACGCGGCATCGACACCGTCGACTCCAGCAGCGACGGCCGGGACGGTTCGCGCCCGAAATCGGACTCGCCATGGTCGGAATCCAGCAGCGGATCTCCCGGCGCCAGGCTCGGCTCCGGCGGGCGGTGCTGCTGCGGCCTGCGCTGCGGCAGACCGGCGGGCGACAGGCCGATCGCGGGCCGCTCGCCGGTCGTGTCCCCGCGCTGCGACCGCTCGGGCCGCTCGGGAAGGCCCGGGACGTCGGATCGCCTGC
>JABFVX010000323.1 GCA_013362555.1 Mycobacteriaceae bacterium | reverse complement strand
GGATGCGCGCTACGGGTGTGTCAGTGGATGCCGGGGGTGCGGGGGTCGGGGCCGAGGCAGATCTGGACGAGGCAGCCGGGAGGGGCCCCCGCGAACGGCGGGGCGAGGGGGACGCCGAGGCAGCGGTCGAACGTGCAGCCGGGGTAGGCGTAGGGACCGGTGCCGAGGACGGCGCGGACGATGTCGAAGTCGGCGACGTCGCCGACTTGGACGTCGCGCGGAGGCGGCTGGATGTAGGGCCCCGGCACGCGCGTGGGCGTGTCGCGGACCGAACCGAGCAGGCCGCGCATGAAGGTGTGGATCAACTCCGCGCCCGAATCCAGCTGGCCGATGATGCCGTCCGGATTCACTGACCCGCCGAGGCCGGTCCAGCTGATCATCATGTCCAGATGCGGCAGCACGAGGGTGTGCTGGCTCATCATCCCGGAGGCCGTGAACGCTCCTGGGGGCAAGCCGGTGGAATCGCCCCAGCAGCCCCAGCCGGACAGCCAGATCAGGTAGCCGTAGCAGCGGTTGGTGTCGGTGGGCGTGGTCGCCGCGTCCATATAGCGCGCCGAGACCAACTGGCGATCCGCCCAGCGCCCGCGGTTGGCCATCAGCAGCCCGACCTTGGCCAGGTCGTCCGGCGGGATCATGAGATGGGCGTAGCCGTAGGTGTTTCCGGCGCGGTCCCGGGCCCAGAAGTAGTCGGAGCTGTGAATTCCCATCGGGTCGAACAGCTTCCGTTGCGCAAACGCCTGGAAGTCTTCGCCGATGGCGCGCTGCACCACGTAGACCAGCAGGTCCACGGTGCGCTGGCTGTAGACGAATCGGGTGCCCGGCCGATAGTCCATCGGCAACGCGAGCGCCTGGACGGGGTTGTTGGTGTCGACCTGGAGGATCGCGGTGACGCCTTCGGTCGCGACGCCTTGCCGCAGCCCGGAGGTCTCGGTGAGCAGGTCCACCACCTTGATGGCGCGGTGCGCCCGGTCACCCACGCCAGGCGGCAGGTACCGGTCGATCGGCGCGTGGATGTCGAGTTTGCCCTCGTCGACGGCGATGCCGGTGACCATCGAGACCACAGTCTTGGTCACGCTCCACACGTTCCAGGCCACGTGGCCGGTCTCGGCATTGTGCGGCCCCGCGGCGACCAGGCAATTGTGCCGGTACACCTGGACGTTGGTGCGATTGCGGCCTGCCGCGAACGACACGGCCTGCGCCAGCGCAGGCCCGTCCAGCCCGACTTCCTCCGGAACGGCGGTCTGCGGTGACCGCCCCGACTGGACCGTGCACTGTCTTGCTCCGTGCCCGGGCTCCGGATGCCCCGGCGCCGCAGCGGCATTCGCCGCCGCTCCGACCACGACCCCCAGCGCTGTCAACGCCGCCGTCACCG
Source organism: Mycobacteriaceae bacterium (assembly GCA_013362555.1). Lineage (GTDB taxonomy): Bacteria > Actinomycetota > Actinomycetes > Mycobacteriales > Mycobacteriaceae > JABFVX01. Next base: position 3,539 of record JABFVX010000323.1, on the reverse strand, counting down.
CCCTACCCGCGCGCATGCGGACAGATTATCCCGAAGCCCCTGGGCATCCCGTCATCTTCGGCGCAAGTCCACACCCGCAACGTCCAGAATGACCCGTCAAGTGCGTTGGTTGCACGTCTTGGGTCATTCTGGAGGTTGCAAAATCGGTGGATTGGGATGGGGCGGCGCGGGAGCATGGAGGGGTCGACTGCTCTAGCGCTGGGAGGACGCCGGATGAGTTTTCGGGGGCAGGCGCTGCGTCAGGCCTTTGGCTACTACTGGCGGGAACTGGTGCGGCAGCGGAAGTACGCAGCGCCCGCGCTGCTGGCGCCGGCACTGGGCAATGTGTGCCAGCTGTACCTGGCGCCGCTCGTGGTGGCGTGGCTGGCGGGCCGGGTCGCGGCGGCCGGCGAGGTCAGGATGGGCGAGCTGCTGCCCTACCTCCTGGGGTTCACCGGACTGCTCGTCGCGTCGGAGATTCTGTGGCGCGTGGGTATCCACTGCCTCAACCGCACCGACGCCTACGGCATCGAGCGGCTGTACACGGTCGCGCTGGACGAGCTGCTCGCCCAGGACGCCGCGTTCTTCCACGACAACTTCGCGGGCTCGCTCACCAAGCGCGCCCTGAGTTTCGCGGCGCGATTCGAGCAGTTCGTGGACACGCTGGCGTTTCAGGTCTGCGCCGCGGTGGTGCCGCTGACATTCGCGTCGGTCGTGCTGTGGCACTACGACCCCCGGCTCGTCGCGGTGATGCTGGGCATGATCGCGGTGACCACCGTGGCCATCGCGCCGCTGATTCGCAAGCGGCAGGCGCTGGTCGACGAGCGGGAGGCGGCTATCGCGCGAGTGTCCGGCCATGTGGCGGACAGCCTTTCGAACATGCACACGGTGTTGGCGTTCGCCGCGGAACCCCAGGAGGCGGCCGAACACCGCGAGCGCATCGCCGAGCAGCGCCGAAAATCGCTGCGGTCGTGGGATTTCGCGAACCTGCGGATCGACCCGGTCGTGGCGCCGCTGCATGTGCTGACCAACGTGCTCGGGCTGCTGGTGGCACTCACCCTGGTGGGCGGGCACGGCCGGGTGGAAGTCATCGTGGTGGTGTTCACCTACTTCTGGAACGCGAGCGGAATCATGTTCGAGTTCAACCAGATCTACCGCCACCTGGAGGGCTCGCTCACCGAAGCTGCCCAGTTCACCGAGCTGCTGTTGGCGAAGCCGACGGTGCTCGACCCGGTTGAGCCGCAGCCGCTGCGCGCCGAGGACTCCGGAATCCGGTTCGACAACGTCACCTTCCGGCATGCGGGGGCGCCGCCGCTGTTCGCCGGGCTGTGCCTGGACGTGCCCGCGGGCGCCCGGATCGGCCTGGTCGGGCGCTCCGGCGGCGGCAAGAGCACGCTCACCCAGCTGGTACTGCGAATGATGGACGTCCAGGACGGCCGGATCCTGATCGGCGGGCAGGACATCACCCGGATTCGGCAGTCAGAGCTGCGGAGCATGCTTGCCTATGTGCCGCAGGAACCGGCGATGTTCCATCGGACGCTGCGCGAGAACATCCGCTTCGCACGCCCGACGGCCACCGACGCGGACATCGCGAGCGCGGCGAAAGCCGCCCACGTCACCGAGTTCGCCGACGGGCTGCCCGAGGGGATGGACACGCTGGTCGGCGAGCGTGGCGTGAAACTGTCCGGCGGCCAGCGCCAACGGGTGGCGCTGGCCCGGGCGATCCTGCGCGACGCCCCCATCCTCATCCTCGACGAGGCCACGAGTGCGCTCGACTCGGAAGGCGAGGTGCTGGTCCAGCAAGCGCTGTGGGAGCTGATGCGGGACCGCACCGCGCTGGTGGTCGCGCACCGGCTGAGCACGGTGGCGAGCATGGACAACCTCGTCGTACTCGACCGCGGCCGCATCCTGGAGCAGGGAACCCACTCGGAGCTGCTCGCCGCCGACGGCACCTACGCCAAGCTGTGGCGCCACCAGTCGGGCGGGTTTCTGGCCGAAACCCCCGACCTCGAGCTCTCCAAAATGACCCGTGACGTGCGCTAGACGCACCTCACGGGTCATTCTGGAAGTACTAGTCGAACTCGGTGTCGCGAGCGAGGGTTTCCCACTGGGCGATCTCGGCGCCGACGGCGTCGAGATGGCCGCGGATCGCGTCGACGGCGTCGGAGCCGAGCGGCAGTCGCAGCGGAGTGTCGGCGGCCGCGAGGGCGGTGACGACGGCCGCGGCGGCCTTGGCCGGATCGCCCGCTTGGCCGCCGTCGCCGCCGGCGACGAATTCCCGCGTAGCGCCGACGGTTCCGGCGTAGGCCGGGTTCTCGGCGCTGAAGTAGGCCGCGCCTTTGCCGAACAGGTTGGTCCGGAAGGCTCCCGGTTCGACGATCAGCACGGTGATGCCATACTCCCGCACTTCGTCGAGCAGCGCTTCGGACAGCCCCTCCAGCGCGAATTTCGTTGCGCTGTAGGCGCCGAAGCCGGCGAACGACAGTTGGCCGCCCATGCTGGACAGGTTCACCACGGCGCCGGCGCGGCGCTCGCGCATGCTGGGGAGCACAGCGCGGATCAGCGCGGCCGGGCCGAAGAAGTGCAGGTCGAACAAGTCGCGCAATTCGGCGTCGGTGGTTTCCTCGACCGCGCCCACCATCGTGCGCCCCGCATTGTTGACGAGGACGTCGATGCGGCCGTGGCGGGCCAGCACCTCCGCGACGACCTCGTCGATCCGGCCGATGTCGGTGACGTCGAGGCGCACCGGGTCGATCCGTCCAGGATGCGCGGCCACCAGGTCGGCGAGGGCCTCCGGCCTGCGCACCGCCGCGACGACCGTGTCGCCCGCCGCCACGGCCGCTTCGGCCAGCTCCCGCCCGAATCCACTGCTTGCACCGGTGATGAACCAGATGCGCTGTTGCGCCATACGCCTGCCCTTGCCTCGCGCCGCCGGACCCTCCCGCGTCGGCAAGTACAACAGCGCGATCCGCGTCGAGCTTCCCGCGGGCGGCCGGTCTCCTGCACCCGTTTCGCGTGTTCACACCCGCAGCTGCGGGTGTGAACACGCGAAACGGGTGCAGGGGAGCCTGTGACTGGGGTCACAGGCACGGAGTGTCACGGATGGGGGAGGCGGCTTGTCCTATGGGCGTCACCAACCGAGAGGAGCGGGGAAATGGACACCACCGCAACGCACCGGATCGTCATCATCGGCGCAGGCTACACCGGGATGTTCTGCGCGGCGCGGCTTGCGTACCGGACTCGGCGGCGGAATGTGCGGATCACCCTGGTGAACCCGTCGGACCGGTTCATCGAGCGGCTGCGCATGCACCAGGTTGCCGCGGGACAGGAGCTGCAGGACTTCCGGATTCCCGAGCTGCTGCAGAAGACCCGCGTTTCCTTCGTGCAGGCCGAGGCCACCTCGATCGACCCCGAAGCCCGCCGGGTCACGCTGGACGACGGCGCCGACCTGACCTACGACACCCTGGTGTACGCCCTGGGCAGCCGGACCGACACCGGCGCCGTGCCCGGGGCAGCCGACCACGCCTGGACGCTGAACGACCCGCGCCGGGCGCACCGGT
>JABFVX010000371.1 GCA_013362555.1 Mycobacteriaceae bacterium | reverse complement strand
GGGGCTGGCGCCGCGATGGCGTTTGAAGGCGGCGCTGACCCCGAACGGATCGGCGTAGCCGACGGCCTTGGCGACTGCGGCGACGGTCAGTTCCGGGTCGGCGAGCAGTTCTTCGGCCTCGGTCATGCGCCACTCGGTGAGGTACGTCAGCGGCGGTTGCCCGACGACCTGGCTGAACCGCTTGGCGAACAGCGCGCGCGACACCCCCGCCTCGGCCGCCAGCCCGGCCACCGTCCAGGCGCGGGCAGGCCTGCGGTGAATGGACTCGAGCGCCGGCCCGACCACCGGGTCGGCCAGTCCGCGATACCACGCGGGCGCGCGGTCGCCCTGTCGCTCGAACCAGGCCTGCAGGGTGCACACGAGGCCCCAGTCCAGGAGCCGGTCCATCATCGCCTGCGCGCCCGCGCGGTGGCGCGGAGGTCCGGTCAGGACGGCGTCCATCCAGGCGCAGTCGTCCGGGTCGTCGTGCAGCAGCACCGCGTCCGGCAGGGCGCGCACCAGCCGTTCGTGCCGCCGCCCGCTCGCGCGGTACGCGCCCACGACGAGCGCGGTCGTCGCGGTGGAATCAGGTTGGGCCGCAACGGCATCGAGGGGCGGGTCGGCCGGCTCGGCGGTGCAGTCGAGGAAGCAGGAGATCTCATGGGCGTCCGCCGCGGCGGGTCGCCCGGGGGCGTCCGCAAGGTGGAACGGCGCAGGCCCCTTCACGACCGCGGTGTCGCCCGCGGTGAGCGGGTGTTCGGCGCCGTCGGGCAGCACCAGCACGCCGCCGCCGCGCATGACGCTGATCATGGTCAGCGGGGCGCGGTCGGTGAACCGGATGGACCACGGGGCGGCCAGCGCGGGCTGCGCGATGACCGAGCCTTCCGCACGGATGCCGCCGAGGAGATCGCTGAGTGGATCCATTCCACAACAGTAGACGATTTCCTATGCGACAGAGACTCTCAGCCATAGATCGTCCACTGTCTCGCGGATTTACTGAGTTCGGAGGTTGCTCGACCCGAGCAACACAACCGCAGGGACCAGGAGATCCGATGACACTCGACACCGCCCGCACCGCGCTGGTCGTGGTCGCGCACCACCGCGCCGATTCGCTCACCGCGCACATGGCCCGGTTGGCGACCGGCAGGCTCGCGGCCGCCGGGTACCAGGTCGACGTGCTCGATCTGCGGGCCGAGGGCTTCGACCCCCGGATGACCGCCGCCGACCAGCCGGACTGGGATGACCGGGACAAGCGGTACTCCGACGAGGTGCATGCCCACATGGCCCGGATGTCGGCCGCCGACGTGGTGATCGCCGTGTTCCCGGTGTACTGGGTGGGGCCGCCCGCGCTGCTCAAAGGGTGGATCGACCGGGTCTGGAACTACGGATTCGGGTACGGCCGCAGCACTGCGCGGCTGGCGGGCAAGCGGATGCTGTGGCTCGGTTTGGCAGGCGCCGCGTCCGACGACCCGATCGTCCGGGAGATGCAGCAGGCGCTCGAGAACCAGCTGAGCCAGGGCATTGCCACCTATTGCGGCTTCGCCGAATCCTCGGTGCGCCTGCTGCTCGACGTCGAGGGCCAGCCGCAGCGCATCGACGCCCAGGGCAACCTGGTGATCGACGATGCCCTGGTCGGCGGAGCGCGCGAGGCCCACTACGCGGACCTGGACCGCAGAGCCGCGGAGTTCGTCGACGCCTTCGCCGCGCCGGTCCCAGCCTGATCCGCTGGTCCGGAACGGCCCGCGAGGTGCGGCGTCGAACGCAACCCGCTGGCCGTTCCGGAGGCTGGGTTTCCGGGAGTAAGCGCGGTCTGGCAGAATGGTCGGCTGTTCGCCCGTCTCCGGCTACGCGCCGCGCGGCGGTCACAACACCCCCAACGCAAAACCGGGCTCGCAGGCCGTGCGGGTCGCTGGATTGCGCCGTGACCAAACATCAGAAGGAGTGGCCGACCATGGCCGTCAAGATCAAGCTGACCCGCCTGGGCAAGATCCGCAACCCGCAGTACCGGATCGTCGTCGCCGACTCGCGCACCCGCCGTGACGGCCGTGCCATCGAGTCGATCGGCAAGTACCACCCGAAGGAAGAGCCCTCCCTGATCCAGGTGGACTCCGAGCGTGTCCAGTACTGGCTGGGCGTCGGCGCGCAGCCGACCGAGCCGGTTCTGCACCTGCTGAAGATCACCGGCGACTGGCAGAAGTTCAAGGGCCTGCCGGGCGCCGAGGGCACCCTGAAGGTCGCCGCGCCCAAGCCGAGCAAGCTGGAGCTGTTCAACGCCGCGCTCGCCGCCGCCGATTCCGACCCGGCCGCCGAGGCCACCACCCCGAAGAAGCGCGCCCCGAAGAAGGCCGACAAGGCCGACGCCGCCGAGGCCGCTGCCGAGGGTGGTTCGCAGGAGTGAGTGCCGTCGTCGCAGATGCCATCGAACACCTGGTTCGCGGCATCGTGGGCAATCCCGACGACGTCCGCGTCGAGATGATCACCACTCGGCGGGGGCGCACCGTCGAGGTGCACGTCCACCCCGATGACCTGGGCAAGGTCATCGGCCGCGGCGGGCGCACCGCGACCGCGCTGCGCACGCTGGTCAGCGGTATCGGCGGCAAGGGCATCCGGGTCGACGTCGTCGACACCGACCGCTAGGCCGCCGTGGAACTCGTCGTCGGGCGGGTCGCCAAGTCGCACGGAGTGCGCGGCGAGCTGGTCGTCGAGGTTCGCACCGATTCCCCGGACGAGCGCTTCGTCCCGGGCGCCCGGCTTCGCGGCCGGGCGCCCAGGCGTGGCGCGAGCGGCGATGCCCCGGACGACCGAGTCTTCACCGTGGAATCCGTGCGCGAGCACTCCGGCAGGCTGTTGGTGCGGCTGGCCGACATCGCCGACCGCACCGCGGCCGACGCGCTGCGCGGCACGCTGTTCCTGATCGACTCGGCCGACCTGCCGCCGTCGGCGGACCCGGACGAGTACTACGACCACGAGCTGGAGGGTCTGTCCGTGCAACTGGTCGACGGCACCGAGATCGGCGTCGTCCGGGAAGTGCTGCACTCGGGGGCGGGCGAACTGCTCGCGGTGCGCGGCGCCGACCGCGAGATTCTCATTCCGTTCGTCACCGCGATCGTGCCGACCGTGTCCATCGCCGAAGGCAGGGTCGTGATCGACCCGCCCGAAGGCCTGCTCGAGGTCTGAGCGATGCGCCTGGATGTCGTCACCATCTTCCCGGAGTATTTGGAGCCGCTGCGGGCCGCGCTGCTCGGCAAGGCCATTGACCGCGGGCTGGTTTCCGTCGACGTCCACGACCTGCGCCGGTGGACTCGGGACGTGCACAAATCCGTGGACGACGCGCCGTACGGCGGCGGCCCGGGCATGGTGATGAAGCCGACCGTGTGGGGCGAGGCCCTCGACGAGGTGTGCCCCGACGACGCCCTGCTGGTCGTGCCGACTCCGGCGGGCCGTCCGTTCACCCAGGCCACCGCGCAGCGGTGGGCCGCCGAGGCGCACCTCGTCTTCGCCTGCGGCCGGTACGAAGGCATCGACCAGCGCGTCTTCGACGACGCCGCACGCAGGCTGCGCGTGGAGGAAGTCAGCATCGGCGACTACGTGCTGATCGGCGGCGAAGCCGCGGTGCTGGTGATGGTCGAGGCCGTCGCGCGCCTGCTGCCGGGCGTGCTCGGCAACCAGCAGTCGCACCAGGAAGACTCGTTCTCCGACGGTCTGCTCGAAGGGCCGAGCTACACCCGCCCGGTCAGCTGGCGCGGACTGGACGTGCCGCCCGTCCTGTTGTCCGGTGATCACGCGAAGGTCGACGCCTGGCGCCGCGATCAAGCCGTGCGGCGCACCGCCGAGCGCCGCCCGGACCTCCTCACGGAGGCCGAAGGCGACTCGCGCCCGCGCTGACCTGGGGCTGCGGGTCCTAAACATGGTTCGCGCCCTAGTTGTGGAATCGGTATCCGCTCGTGGTCGATCCGGTGCATCATGGTTGCACAGTCGCATCCAAGGCGAATCCGTCTCGCGACTGGGAAGACCGCATTATTAGGGCGTGAACGTGTTTGGTGGATCTCGGTTCTGGGCATTGCTGCTGGTGCCCCTGGCGGCGGCGGTGGTGGGTTTCGCCGAGCCGGGGCGGATGGCAGGTGGGGACAGCGGATCCGCAGGCCGGGCCTTCACGCAGTACACGATGACGGCGTTCACCAACAGCAGCGAATCGAAGATGTTCGTGTACGACTCGACCGACGGCGCCAACTTCCGGCCCGTCGGTGGCGGCCACGCATACTCGCCGCCCGCGGGTCTGGTGCGCGACCCGAGCATGATGCGCCACCTCGACGGTTGGTACTACCTCGTCTACACCACCGGCTGGGACGGCAACACCATCGGATTCGCGCGCAGCCGCGACCGGGTGCACTGGGACTTCCTCCGCAATTTCACGATGCCGATTCGCGGCGCAGCGCACACCTGGGCGCCGGTGTGGTTCCTCGACGACGGGCGGGTGAGCTTCATCGTGTCGGTGTCGACCGGCGGGCCGTTCCTGCCGTACCTGTTCACCGCGACCGACCCCGCGCTGACCAACTGGACCGCTCCGACGCAGCTGCTCGGCATCGGGCCGAACTACATTGACACCATCGTGATTCGCACGGGCGCGATCTACCACGCCTTCACCAAGAACGAGACGACCAAGTTCGTTGAGCACGCTGTCGGCCCGACCGCCGTCGGCCCGTTCCTGTTCGTGGGTCTGGGCAACTGGGCGGGCTGGGGCGCGCCCCGCGAAGGCCAGTCGATCATCCACCTGGACAACGGCGGCTGGCGCATCTTCCTTGACGGATACACCATCGGCAAGTACTTCTACAGCGACTCCCACGACGGCTTCCTCACCTGGAGCCCGCCCCGCGAACTGCCGGGCCTGTCCGGCCACGTCCGCCACTTCACCGTCCTGAAAGAGCTCGCCCGCCGATAGCCCTACACCCGAAGCGCGCGT
>JABFVX010000333.1 GCA_013362555.1 Mycobacteriaceae bacterium | reverse complement strand
AGCGACCAGCCAACGACCCTATCCAGAAAGAGACGTGACGTGCGCTCAACGCACCCCACGAGTCATTCTGGACAGGCATTAGAGCTGGTGCGGCCGAACAGAACGCATGCGACTGTTACGTGGGTTTACGGCTGGGACAAGGTCGCGGTGGTCAGGCGCCAGAGCGCGGCGGTGGTCGCTTCGACCGTGGGGCGCGGGGTGTGGGCCAACTGCTGGGCCAGCGCGCGACGGAGGCCGCCCACCAAGTATGCGGCGGTGAGATCGAGGTCCAGGTCCGGTGGGAGAACGGCGTCGGGGGCGCGGAGATTCGCGGCGACGCCCGCCGCGGCGCGCGCCAGGTAGGCGGCCTCGAGTTCGGTGATAGCGGAGTGCTCGGTGCTGCGAGCCAAGACGACCGGGCCGAGCGGGTCGGTGAAGTAGTACTCCACCATCGCCCGGATGCGGTCATGCATCCGGGCGGTCCAGGTTCCCGCGGACTGGCCTGCCGCGGTCACCGCCCGCTCGGAGCCGTCGAAGAAGGCGCCGTACACTGCCGCCAGGAGACCGACTTTCGAGCCGAAGTGGTGGTACACCGCCCCGGTGGACACCCCGGCCCGGCTCACCAGCGTCGAAAGATCAGTGGACGACGCGCTTTCCACCAGTTCCGCGCGCACCGCGTCGAGCAGTGCCTGCCGGGCCGCCGGGGGACGGACCACCTACTGCTCGCTTGTGGGCGGAGCCGAAGTCAACGCGGCATCTGCCTCAGTGCTCATGCGGTTCAGCGACTTGCGCCAGTTCTTGGCGAAGGTGTAGTTGAGATACCACGGCAGCCAGCGTTTGGCGAACAGCGCGCGGCGGCCTTCCGAGTGCGTGAGCACAAGGAAAGGCTTGGTCTCCACCGCGGTCGCCACACGTTCGGCCACCTGCTCAGGAGTCAGCGAGCCGTTCTCGATGAGCCTGCGGGCCGTCTCCGCCAAGGCCGGGTCCGGGCTGCGCAGCGATTCGGCGATATTGGTGCGCACGAACGCCGGACACACCACGGTCGTGGCGATGTCGAACGGCTTCAGCTCGTGGCGCAGGGTCTCCGACAGCGACACCACCGCTGCTTTGGATACGTTGTAGGACACCATTCCAGGCGGATTCACCAAGCCTGCCATGGACGCGATGTTGATGATGTGACCGTGGCCCTGGTCCTTGAACAGCGGCGTGAACGTCCGGCAACCGAGGACCGTGCCTTTGAGGTTGATGTCGAGGACCCAATCCCAGTCGGCCAGTTCGATTTTCTCGATGCGACCGGCGGCCGCCACGCCCGCGTTGTTGACCAGTACGTCCAGTCCACCCCAGGTCTTGCGGCACCACGCCATGGCGGACTGCCAGGCAGGCTCGTCGCGGACGTCCAAGTGCCGGAAGGTAACGTCGCCGTCCGGCAGTGGCAGCGCGCGCAGCTGGTTGACATCGGTCATCAGCACTTTGTGGCCGTCGGCGGCGAAGCGGGTGGCGATCGCGCGGCCCAATCCCGACGCCGCGCCCGTCACCAGGATGCGGCGGGGCGGCAGCGTCTCGTCGCGCGCGGCGCGACGGGGAGTATCACCGGTCATGCGAGAACTGTAAGTGATGGCGTGCGGAGTGACATGGCTATGGTTCACGTTCGGGAGAGGGCTCGTCGAAACTGCCGTGGCGCCCCGCACCCGCGGAGAAGCGGGCGGCGCCAGGCAGCGCGTCCGCCGCCAGCGAGACCAGTCCGTGCTCGTACTCGTTCGCGAAGGCCGCTGGCTCCGGCAGCGATTCCTGCTCCAACAGGGACAGCCGGTCCTGCCGCAAGCAGGTTTGCGGGAAGGCGGCGATCCCGCGAGCCAGCTCTTGGGCGGCCGCGACCGCCGTCCCAGTGGGGACGACCCGATTGACCAGGCCGATCCGCAGGGCTTCCGCGGCGCCGACCGGCCTGCCGGTGAGGATCAGGTCCATGGCGCGGCTTGCGCCGATGAGCCGCGGCAGCCGGACGGTGCCGCCGTCGATGAGCGGAACGCCCCAACGGCGGCAGAACACGCCCATGACCGCGTCCTCGTCTGCCACTCGCAGGTCGGCCCACAGCGCAACCTCCAGTCCGCCGGCGACGGCGTGGCCGGTGACGGCGGCGATGACCGGCTTGGACAGCCGCATCCGCGCTACGCCCATCGGGCTGTCGCCGTCCGGTGCGACACGGTTGCCGTCGCCGGCGGCAACGGCCTTCAGGTCCGCGCCCGCACTGAATGTTCCGCCCTCGCCATGGAGCACCGCGACGGCGGCGGCCGCGTCCGCGTCGAATGCGCGAAACGCCGCGGCCAGCGCCGCGGCGGTGGCTCGATCATAGGCATTGCGGACTTCGGGCCGGTTGACGCTGATCGTGGTGACCGGCCCGTCGGAGCGGACCAGGACGCGATCAGTGCTCATGGCATCCTCCTTGACACCCGACACAGCGGCAGGGACAGTAATGAGCATAACGTAATTCAATTATGTCTGGATGGAGTTCGGCGAATGGGCTACGACGCCGCTGGGTGGCGGGCAGGCTGGGACGAAGGCGACGACTCGCCGTTCGCGGGCCGCGCGCGGCGCGAGCCTGCCTGCGACTATCCGACGCTGACCTACGAGGCGACAGGCCGGGTCGCCCGCATCACGTTCAACCGCCCCGAGCGCGGCAATGCCATCACCCAGGACACTCCCAGGGATCTCGCGGCCGCGGTGGAGCGAGCTGACCTGGACCCCGCCGTGCACGTGATCCTGGTGTCGGGGCGCGGCAAGGGCTTCTGCGGCGGATACGACCTGACGATCTTCGCCGAGAACATGGGCGCGGACGCGGACCTCGACGAGCGGACCGGCACCGTGCTCGACCCAGTGGTGCAGGCGCGCAACCACGACCCGGCGGGCACGTGGGATCCCATGGTCGACTACGCCATGATGAGCCGGTTCAACCGCGGCTTTTCGGCACTGCTGCACGCGAACAAGCCGACGGTGGCGAAGGTGCACGGATTCTGCATTGCGGGCGGCACTGACATCGCCCTGTTCTGTGACCAGATCATCGTCGCCGACGACGCCCGGATCGGTTATCCGCCCACGCGGGTGTGGGGCGTGCCCGCCGCCGGGATGTGGGCCCACCGGCTCGGCGACCAACGGGCGAAGAACTTGCTGTTGACCGGGAAGACGATCACCGGCAGGCAGGCGGCCGACTGGGGTCTCGCGGTGGACTCCGTTCCGACGGCGGAGCTCGACGACCGCGCCGAGCGGTTGGTCGCGGAGATCGCGGCGCTCCCGGTGAACCAGCTGATGATGGTCAAGCTCGCCCTCAACAGCGCGCTATTGGCGCAAGGCGTCGCGACCTCCGGCATGATCAGCACCGTCTTCGACGGGATCTCCCGGCACACCCGCGAGGGCTACGCCTTCCAGAGCCGCGCCGCCGCTGCCGGATTCAAACAAGCTGTCCGCGAGCGCGACGACATTGCGTGACGGCTCACGCCAGGCCGTGGCGGTGCGCGTATGCGGCGGCTTCGGTGCGGGTGGCGACGCCGAGTTTGGCGAGGATGCGGGAAATGTGGACTCCCGCGGTATTGCCGCTGATGAACAGCTCGGCGGCGATCTGCCGATTGGTGAGGCCACGCGAGACCAGGCGCAGGACATCGAGTTCGCGGCGGGTCAGGCCGGATGTGCTTGGCGCGGCGTCGGTTCGGCCGGAGTCGGGGCCGGAGTCCGCCAGCGGCAAGCGGGCGTGCTCGGCGGTTCGTCGGACGGAGTCGTGCAAGGAGGTCGCGCCGAGTCCGGTCGCGACGTCGGCGGCTTCCTTCAACGCGGTGCGGGCCTTGCCGCGGTCGCCGTGTGCCAGTGCGGCCTCGGCGTAGCCGAGCAGGGCTTGGGCATGGTCGAATGGGCGGCCGAGGGCGTGCCAGGAGGCAGCGGCCTCGGTCCAGAGGGCCGGGGCGCCTGTGGTCGCGGCGACGTAGACAGCGCGGTGCGCCGCGGCGACCGGGGAGGCGATGGCCAGCTGCGCGGCCGTGTCCGCGAGGTCCGGAGGGTCCGGGAGCCGGGCGGCCAGGGCGAGCAGGGGCCAGAGGTCGTTGGGGTAGGCGCGCACGCCCGCTTCGGCCACCGTCGAGGTGAGAAGGGCTGTCGCATGGGAGAAGTCGTCGCAGTGCACAGCGAGCTTGCACTGCACGGCCCGCAGCTCGAGCCGATATTGCGTGGCCCAGGGGTTGTCGTCCAGCAGGCCCGCGGCCGCGTCGACGGCCTGCTGTGCGGTGGCCCTATCGCCTTGCGCCAGTGTGATGTCGGCGTGGCACAGGCTGAGCGCCGCGGCGCTCAGCCCGGGCAGCGGCCCGGCGAGGGCCTCGTCGATCACGGTGCGGGCCGTGGCCCACTGGCCGAGGGCATTCAGGGCTTGCGCCCATTTCACCAGCAAGATAGGGCCTTTGTCGGTGAACTGGAAGGAGTCGTTCGCCGTGCGCAGGCCCTCGTGGACGGCGTCGACGGCGGCGGCGTACCGGCCCATGGCGACATCGAAGGCGCACTGCCACGTGAGAACCGACAGCAGCGTCGCAGGATCGTCAGCCGCCGCCCGGGCTGATGCGAAATGCGCTGCCGCAGTATCTGATTCAGCGGCCGACAGGGCGATGAACGCGTGGGCGCGGGCGGCGACCGCCGGCGTGTCGACCTGCTCGGCCACGTCCAAAGCGGCGTGCGCCGTGCGGTCGGCGGCCGCCGCGTCGCCGCCGAAAACCTGTGTCGCCGCCAGGTCGACGAGCACCTGTGCGCGCAGCGCGGTGGGTTCGCCCTCGGGCAACAGCTCCAACGCCCGCGCCAGGTCCGCGCTGCCGCCCGTGCCCGCGAGATTCGCCAGGCATCCCCGCCGGTAATACAGCGCTGCCACACCCGAATCACTCAGGTGCACCCGCAGCTGCGGGTGCACCTGAGTGATTCGGGTGTGGGGTTGGTGG
>JABFVX010000492.1 GCA_013362555.1 Mycobacteriaceae bacterium | reverse complement strand
CCGGTTTCGCGTGTCCCCACCCGCCGCTGGGGGTGTAGCCGCGCGAAACGGGTGCGGGGCCGTCGTGGTCTGGGTGGAGCTGCCGGAGGACCAGTTCTGCCAGAACAGCGTCGGCGGCGTCGGGGCCGTGGTGGTGAACGGTGTGCTGTGCCCGCCGGGGAACAGCGCGCCCAGGCCGGACTGCAGCGTCTGCTCCAGCCCGGCAGGCGGTGGCGCCTGTGGTCCGCTCGGCGCGGCGACCGTGAGCATGACGAGTGCCAGACCAGCGATCATGCCCGAACAATACCAACCGGGACCCCTGCGCTCTGGATCGCGGTTCTTTGATCCGCGTCCAGAACGACTCACGAGTTGCGTTGGACGCACGTCGTGGGTCGTTCTGGACTTCATGTCAGGCGACGCGGACGCCTTTGGGGAGGGCGCGGGAGGGGATGCGCAGACGGCGGATGGTGATCAATACCGCGCCGGCGCCGAGGATAAGGTCGACGGCCAGGCCGGTGGGCCACACGCGGCCCGCCGAGTCGTGGCGGCGGCCGCCTTCGTAGTCGTCGTAGTCGCGTCGGGTGTTCGGGTCTTCCCGCAGTTCGCGGATACCGCGGCCGAGTTCGCCGAGGGGATCGAACGGGTGCGGCCGATACTCGCCGGTGCGGCGGTCGTAGGTCGGATCCAGTTGCGGTGTCGCGTCCGCGAGCACGACGAAGGGATTCGGCGCCAGCAGCCACCAGACGTGGTCGGGCCGCTCCTGTCGGTAGCTGCCGATGTCGCCGCCCGGGGTGTGCTGCTCGGCGGACAGCGCCGTGGCGAGGCTGAATACGATGACGGTGCCGACGGTCAGCGCGAACATGACGACGTAGGACAGCAGCGCCGAAGTGATGCTGCGCGCCAGCAGCGCCGAAATAGCTTGGGACACCGCGCACACCACGCCGATCAGCACCGCGACCACGCCGAATACGGCGAGCACGGCAAGCGGGTTGATGCCGCCTTCGATCAGGCACCAGACGACGAACGGCAGGGTCAGCAGCAGCGCCGCGACGCCCACCGACCACGCGGCGAGCAGCTTCCCGAGCGCAATCTGGGTCGGCGTCAGCCGTGTCACCTGCAAGGTGGCCAGCGTGCCGCGCTCGCGGTCGCCGTTGATCGACTGTGCGGTGAGCGTCGGGCTGACGATCATCGCCAGCGCCAGCACGAACAGCATCAGACACCCGAACATCGGCACGCCGTAGGGCCGGTTTTCGTCGATTTCACTCAGCGAGAGCCGCATGAGCACGGTGAACACGCCCACGACCACGACCCAGGAGCCGAGCAGCCAGCGCCACCGGCCGGTGCGCAGGCGGATCCGGAACTCGTGGGTGGCGACCAGGGCGATACCGCTCGTCGTGGACATCAGCGCCGCTCCTCGGTCATTGCCAAATAGGCTGTCTCCAAATGTGATCCGATCGGCGCGAAGCTGACGACCGGCACCTGTTCCGACACCAGTCCGGCCAGCAGCGCTGCGGCGTCCGCCTCGCTCAGCGGCGGCAGCGCGGTGCCGTCCGGGGTGATCGCACCCGCGGTCACCCCGCGCCGATCGAGCGCCGCGCGCAGCAGCTCCGGGTCCAGGGCGCGCACCCGCCACGGCCGCGGCTCGTCGCGCGCGATGTCCGCCATCGCCTGCTCGGACACCGTCCGACCGCGGTCCACGAACACGATCCGGTCGGCGATTTCCTCCAGCTCCGTGAGGATGTGACTCGACACCAACACGGCCACGTCCTGAGCGGCCAAGCCGCGCAACAGGTCCCGAAGCTCGATCCGGGACCGGGGATCGAGGCCCGACGCGGGCTCGTCGAGCAGCAGCACGCTCGGCCGGTGTACCAGCGCCCGTGCCAGGGCCAGCCGCTGCTTCTGCCCCCGCGACAGTACGTGCACCCCGAGATCGCCGTATTCCGTCAGGTGCACTTGTGTCAGAAGCTCGGTGATGCGCGCGCCCGCATCATTTTTCGGCACCGAGTAGGCCGCGGCGAAGAACCGCAGATACTCCCGCACCGTGAGCTGGTCGTAGACGCCGAAGGTGTCCGGCATCCAGCCGAGGCGCCCCCGGACCGCGTCCGCGTCGCGCATCGGGTCGAGCCCGTCGACCCGCACGTGACCCGAATCCGGGGTCAGCAGCGTCGCTAGGATCAGCAGCAGCGTGGTCTTGCCCGCGCCGTTGGGCCCGACCAGGCCCGTCACCCGCCCCCGCGGCGCGGTCAAGTCGAGCCCCCGCAGCGCCTCGACCGCGCCGAACCGCCGCGTCACCCCGCGCGCGACGACGCCGGCGCTCTCGTCCGAACTCTCCACAGAGCTTCCTTCCGACATCCCTGTCCGAGTTCGACGCACCTACCCGCCGTCCGGTTCCGGCCGCGTCCGGAATGACCCATAAGTTGCGTCCGACGCACTCCGTGGGCCGTTCTGGAGGTTCATGCAGGCTCTGCGACGCTGCGGATCGCCGCCGTGGTGGCGGCGAGGGCCATGAGGCGCACGGTGTCGACGTGGGCGTCGACGTC
Source organism: Mycobacteriaceae bacterium (assembly GCA_013362555.1). Classification (GTDB taxonomy): domain Bacteria; phylum Actinomycetota; class Actinomycetes; order Mycobacteriales; family Mycobacteriaceae; genus JABFVX01. Next base: position 2,422 of record JABFVX010000492.1, on the reverse strand, counting down.
GCCGGTGGCGGCGGCGATGAACGCGTCGCCGTCGAACCGGGTGTGCGGCGGGGCGAGGGCGCGGGCGAGGCCGTCGTGCGCGCCCTGGGCGACGATCAGGCAGCCGAGCTTGTCGAGGCGGGCGTTGGTCACGACCGCGCCGATGGTGGTGTGGGTGCGAGCGTCGCCGAAGCCGGTCGCGGGCGGGAGCTGGGCCACCGAGTCGAAGGCGACCGGGCCGGTGCCGTCGTCGATGTCGCCGTACGCGTTCACCGCGCAGACCGCGGCGACGACGACGTCGCCCAGCCGGCGTTCGGCGTATCCGATGCCGCCGGGGCGGCGCCCGTCCGGCCCGCGCCACTGCCCGACCCGGGCGCCGGTGCCTGCGCCGATCCGACCTGTCACCACCTGCTCGCCCAGGCCCGCCGTCGCGGCGGCATAGCCGTGTTCGGCGCCGGGGCGGGCCGAAGGGTCGCCGACGCCGAGGTCGAACAGCGCCAGTGTGGGCACGATGGGCACCCGGCCCGCGGGCGTGGGGACGCCGCGGCCGCGTTCCTCCAGATAGCGCAGGACCCCGTCGGCAGCGGCAAGCCCGAAAGCCGATCCGCCCGCGAGGACGATCGCGTCGACCGTGGCGACGGTCTTGTCGGGCGCGAGCGCGTCCAGCTCGCGACTCGCCGGAGCGCCTCCGCGCACCTCGCAGGAACCCGTGGCGCCGTCCGGCAGGACCACGACCGTGCATCCCGTCAGTCCGACCGGATCGGTCCAGTGCCCGATCGTGACGCCCGCAACCCCAATGGCCATGCCCGGATTCTTGCACCCGCGGCCCGACGCTGCCGTCCGGACGTTTTCTTTGGCTGTTCTTGACGTTCGCCCTGCCGCCAGGGGTTTCGCGGCGTTGTCCGGTTGTCGAAGATGGATCGGCATGGAGATGAGCGCAATCGCGGCGGTCAGGGTGTTGGAAGGCGCGCGGGCGCGGCTGCGGGACGCGGGCGCCGTCCGGGTCGTAGCGCACGCGCAGGCTGTGACACTGCGCTTCGAGGTGACGGCAGACGGTTTCGCGCACGGGGAACTCACGGCGTCCGGGCGGCGGGCCTGGGGGTTGGCGACGCCGGATGCGGTGCTCGTGCGGGCAGACTCCATCGAGTGGTTCGGGCCGAGGTTCACCGAGGTGGGACGTCGACTCGTGGGAAGGTGGATTCGGCCCGACCGGACGTGGATGTGGGGCCCGCCCGGCGAGGCCGAGCCGTGGCGCCACCCTGGACAGTGGCAGCAGTACCCGTACGTCCTGGACGTGCTGCGCCCGGAAGCGCTGGCCCGCATGGTGGACCGCCTGATTGCCGGAGCGCGTACGTCGTCGGGCCGCGACGAGTACGGCAGGCCGCGCAGGCGCACGGTGTGGACCGATCCGGAGCGCGGTGTCGTGCGCGCGGCGGTCGGCGAGGTCAGCGGCGAATTCGCCTGCGAGCCGCCCGGTGATCCGCTGCGGCTGGCGATAGCGCGCGGATCCGCGGGCGTGTCGGTGCGCATCGAGTCGACCGCGGTCGACGCGCACGACGTGCGCGCCACGGTGTCGGAGGTGCTGCGGCCCGCGGTGCGGGCAGGCGCGGCGGAGGTGCGCGCGGTGCCGGACGCACGCGGCGTCCCGTCGGTGATGGCGGCAGGCGAGGACATGTGGTTCCCGCCCGCCGAGTGGCGCCGCAGCCCGCTGCCGCGCCGCGGCGACGGGTCGGTGCTGGCCCCGGTTCCGCCGACAGCGACGGATCCCCGGGTGATCGGGGTCCCGGAGCCACCGATCGGCGACGTCTTTCCGACCGAACTGCACTGGAACCTCACCGTGCACCCGCCCGAGACCGTGGTCCAGCCGCCCGCCGCGAGCCCGCTGGGCCTGGCGATGTTCCATGCGCTGGTGACCCCCGATCCGTGGTTCGGCGACGCGGTCGAGCCGACGGTCGACGCATGGGTGGTCCGCTACGGCCTGCCCGCGGCCTGCGAGGCGGCGGCGCGGCTGCTGGGCCTGCGGCCGCAGGGCCGCGTGGACGTCGGCGGTGTGACGATCTCCCAGCAGGCGACCGAGATGTGCGACGACCATCCCGGCATTGCGGACTGGATGTGCGTGTTGAACCGGGTGCGCGAACACCTGGCGGTCGCGGACCAGGCCGACTATCAACTGGCGGTCGACGGACTTGCCGCGCTGCGGTCGAGATCGACTCGACTGTGGGCGCATGTCGCGGCGGCGTATCTGGTTCCGGAGCGGCAGGACTGGATGGACGCGGTCCTGCGGGCCGGGCCCGCCCACGGGTCCGGTGTGAGTCCCTATGCTCTGCTGGGGAACTCGATCGAGGCGCGCGAGCAATTGGACCGCCTGGTCGACGTGTGCGGTACCGCGGCCGTCGACGCGTGCCTGCCCGACCTGGTTTCGCGGCTGGGACCGGACGCGGCC
>JABFVX010000438.1 GCA_013362555.1 Mycobacteriaceae bacterium | reverse complement strand
AGCTGCGGGTGTGGATGCGCGCAACGGGTGTGAGAGAGGCGGTCTACAAAGCCTTGAGTTCTTCGGTCACGGCGCCGACGGATTTCTTGGCGTCGCCGAAGAGCATCGAGGTGTGGTCGGCGTAGAACAGCGGGTTGTCGATGCCGGCGAAGCCGCTGTTCATCGAACGCTTCAGCACGATGACACTGCGGGCGTGGTCGACGTTGAGCACTGGCATGCCGTAGATCGGACTGGACGAGTCCTCGCGCGCCGACGGGTTGGTGACGTCGTTCGCGCCGATCACCAAAGCGACGTCAGTGCGGGAGAATTCGCCGTTGACGTCGTCCATTTCCTTGAGCGCGTCGTAGCTCACCTCGGCCTCGGCCAGCAGCACGTTCATGTGCCCCGGCATGCGGCCCGCCACCGGGTGGATGGCGTACTTGACTTCGACGCCCTTGGCTTCCAGCAAGCTCGCCATCTCCTTGACCGCGTGCTGGGCCTGCGCCACCGCCATGCCGTAGCCGGGCACCACGATGACCTGGTTGGCGTACGCCATCTGAATCGCCGCGTCCGCCGCGCTGGTGGCCTTGGCCTGCCGCTGCGCGCCGTCACCCGACGGCGCGGCGCCACTGCCGCCGAAGCCGCCCGCCACGATCGCCGGAATCGACCGGTTCATCGCCTTGGCCATCAGGTTGGTGAGGATGGTGCCGGACGCGCCGACGATCATGCCCGCCACGATCATCGCGGTGTTGTTCAGCGCGAGACCCGCCGCGGCCGCCGACAGTCCGGTGAGCGCGTTGAGCAGTGAGATCACCACCGGCATGTCCGCGCCGCCGATCGGCAGCACCACCATCAGCCCGAGGACGCCCGCGGCGACCAGCAGCCCGATCATCCACAGCTGTGAGACTCCGTGCTCGCGCGCGCCGAGTCCGATCACCACCGCCGCCGCGACCGCCGCCGCCAACAGCAGCAGGTTCGCGGGCTGTTGCAGCTTGCCCAGGCCGATCGGGCGGCCGGGCAGGATCTCCTGCAGCTTGCCGAAGGCGATGAGCGACCCCCAGAACGACACCGAGCCGATGATGGCCGCGAACAGCGAGGCCACCACGATGTGGGCGCTCGGCTGCTCGGGCACGCGCGAAAACCCGGTGGTGTTCAGGAATTCCGACCACGCGATCAACGCCACCGTGCCGCCGCCGACGCCGTTGAAGAACGCCACCAGCTGCGGCATGGCCGTCATCTTGGTGTAGCGCGCCGGCGGAACGCCGAGCACGATGCCGACCACCAGGCCCGCGATGATGATGGCCCACTGGCTGGTGTGCCGCACCGAGATCAACGTGGCGACCACCGCGACGACCATGCCGACCGCGGCGATGACGTTGCCGCGCACCGCCGTCCGCGGGCCGGTCAGGCCCATCAGGCCGTAAATGAACAGCGCGAAAGCGACAATGTAGAGCACGTTCACAAGGTTGTTCATTGCTTGTCAGCCTTCTTCGACTTGAACATGCCCAGCATCCGGTCGGTGACGACGAACCCGCCGATGACGTTCAGGGTCCCGAACACCACCGCGACGAACAGGATGATCTGCGAGGCCACCGAGGGATCCGCGGTGTCACCCAACCTGCCCAGCACCACCAGCGCCCCGAGCACGACGATGCCGTGGATGGCGTTGGTGCCCGACATCAGCGGCGTGTGCAGCGTGTTGGGCACCTTCGAAATGACCGCGAAGCCGACGAAGCCGGACAGCACGAGAATGGCGATGTTCGCCAACAGTTCGGTGTACATGGTTACTTTTCTCCCGTCGCGGCGTTCGCCGGGTCGTCCTGCTCCCGGGTGACACACGAATCGGCCAGGATCTCGTCGGCGAAGTCCGGCGCGAACCGCCCGTCGGACAGCATCAGCTCCAAAAGCGCGGTGACGTTCTTGGCGTACAGCTCGCTGGCGTGCTCGGGCATGGTCGCAGGCAAGTTCAGCGGCGAACAGATGGTGACGTCGTGGCGCACGACAGTCTTGCCAGGCTCGGTGAGCTCGCAGTTGCCGCCGGTCTCGCCCGCCATGTCGACGATGACGCTGCCTGGCTTCATGCCCGCGACCGCCTCCGCAGTGACCAGGCGCGGCGCGGGCCTGCCCGGCACCAGCGCGGTGGTGACGACCACGTCGAAACCCTTGATCGCGTCCTCCAGCGCCTGCTGCTGCGCAACGCGCTCCTCGTCGGTGAGCTCGCGCGCGTAGCCGCCCGCTCCGGCCGCGTCGATGCTGGTCTGGTCCGTCCCGAGCTCGAGCCACTGCGCACCCACCGAACGCACCTGGTCGGCAACCTCGGGGCGCACGTCGTATCCGGTGGTGCGCCCGCCGAGGCGCTTGGCGGTGGCCAGCGCCTGCAGGCCCGCCACGCCGACGCCGAGCACGAGCACCGTCGCGGGCTTCACCGTGCCCGCCGCCGTGGTGAGCATCGGGAAGAATCGGGTCGACTTCGACGCCGCCAGCAGGACAGCCTTGTAGCCCGCCACGTTGGCCTGGGAGGACAGCGCGTCCATCACCTGCGCCCGCGAGATCCGCGGGATGGCCTCCATCGCGAACGCCCGCACCCCCGCGGCCTTCAGCGCCTCGATCTTGTTGTCCGCGTTTCGCGGCGCCAGGAACCCGACCAGGGTCTGTCCGCTGGTCAACCGGGCGATCTCAGCGTCCGTAGGAGGCGCGACCTTGACGATCACCTCAGCGGCCCAAGGATCGCCGATCGTCGCGCCCGCGTCGGCATACGCCGCGTCCGGAATGAGCGCACCTTCACCCGCACCCGGCTCCACCACAACTTGGACGCCGTGCTTCAGCAGCGCTGCGACAGCCTTCGGAACCAGAGCGACACGTCGTTCGCCCTCGTTGGTCTCCCGAACGACACCCACTGTGGGCGCGTGCGTACTCTCCACTTGCTTATCCGCCTCTCCGCGACTTTAGGCCAGACTATGGTGCGGGACCTGCCCCGCCGGCGGCCAGGGTGAGGTGCGCCACAGCTTAGCCCGTACCCGGCGAGTTACCGCAAACCCGCGAAATCTGTCGCCACCTGGTCAGGCGTTCTGCCGCAGCCACACTAGACGCCGTAAGGTAGGCCGCATGCCAGGGTGCCCGTTCCGCAATATCGGCGACAGTCACGACATGGGGGCCGAATCCTTGTGACTGATCAAAAAGCCGTCACCGCAACGCTCTTCGACCAGTGGGACGTGATCAGCCGGTTGGTCGCGGACCTCGGCGAGGCCCAGTGGCGACTGCCCACCGCCCTGCCCGGCTGGGACGTGCACGCCGTGGTGGCTCACCTGGTCGGCACCGAGTCGATGCTGCTCGGCGAGCCGAGCCCCGCCGCCGACATCGCCGCGGCCCACATTCGCAACCCCATCGCGGCGTTCAACGAACAGTGGGTGGCGGCGCTGCGGCCGCTGCCTGGGGCCGAACTCGCGGCCCGGTTCCGCGCGGTCGCCGATCGCCGCCGCGCGGCGCTGGCCGCCATGACTCCCGCACAGTGGGACGCCATCGCGCCGAACGCCCCCACCGGGCCGGACAGCTACGGCGGGTTCATGCGCACCAGGGTCTTCGACTGCTGGATGCACGAGCTCGACATCCGCGACGCCGTCGGCATGCCCGGCGACGAAGGCGGTCCCCGCGGGGAACTGGCGATCGCGGTGCTGACGGGCGGTCTCGGCTACGCCGTCGGCAAGCTCGGCAAAGCCCCAGCGGGCGCCACGGTGACATTCGAGCTGAGCGGGCCGCTCGCGCGGACCCTGCACATCGCCGTGACGGCCGGGCCGAACGGCAAACCCAGAGCGGCCATGGTCGACGCGCCGACCGAACCAGCCACGGTGACCCTCGGACTGGACTCCGGCCTGTTCGTCAGGCTCGCAGGCGGGCGCACCGCCGCAGCGGCACACCCCGGCGAAGTCACGGTCACCGGAGACCCGGCCCTCGCGACCCGACTGCTGGACAATCTGGCGTTCACGATCTGACATGCGACTGTTCCTGGCGAGCTACCGGTTCGGCCGGCACGGGGACCGGTTCCTCGAGCTGGCGGGCGAGCCGGGCCGGGTCGCCGTCATCGCCAACGCCTGCGACTCCTGGCCCGCCTCCGCCCGGAAGTCGGCGGTCACCAGCGAGCTGGTGCAACTGAGGCGGGTCGGGTTCACTCCGGATGAAATCGACCTGCGCGAGTTCGTCAGCCGCCCTGCCGAATTCGAATCCCGGCTCGCCGACTACCCGGTGGTGTGGGTCCGCGGCGGAAATACCTTCGTGCTGCGCGCCCAATTGGCCCGCAGCGGCGCGGACGCCGCGCTGATCCGCAGGCTGTCGGCCGACACGCTGTGCTACGCGGGCTACAGTGCGGGCGCGTGCGAGCTCGCGCCCGCACTTCACGGCCAGGAGACCACCGACGACCCCGCCGAGGTGCGCCCGACCTGCGGCGTGGACGCGCCATGGGACGGCCTCGGCCTGGTGGACCGCCCGCTGGTGGTACACCTGGCCTCCCCCACCGACCCGGACGGCGACAGCGTCCGCCTCGCCGCCCGCTACCGCGCCGACCGAACCCCGCACTGGCCCCTCACCGACGACGACGTCCTCGTGGTCCACGGCGACCGCACCGAACTCGCACACTGACCCCACACCCGAAGCGTGCGCCCCCGCACGCTTCGGGTGTGGGGTACTCAGCGAGGCGGGTCTACCTCGGTGAGCCGAATGACCCACGCGTTGTTCTTCTCGTTCACGCTGCGAACCTTGAACGCCGTGCCGGGCCGAAAGAGGACCTCCCCCTCGCCTTCGAATGCCGAGAACGGGCTGATGTCGCGGCCGGACTTCGAACTGATGACGAAGACGACGTTCCCCGCCTGCGGTTTGGTGCTGGCGGAGGTGAAGGCAGGCTCGACGACAACCTGGCCTTTCCGATACCGGTCAATCATCGCGGGCAGGTCGGCCCGGTCCACCGCCACTCC
>JABFVX010000208.1 GCA_013362555.1 Mycobacteriaceae bacterium | reverse complement strand
AGCCGCGAAACTGGGCATGGCGTGGGGCTCGTCCGCTCAGCGTCGCGCGCAGGTGGCTGAGACAGTCGAGGCCGTGCGCGCCGCGGTGGACCCGGCGCCCGAGATCGTCGTCGCCGCGGGCGGGCCGAGAATGCTGGCCGCCGCGGCCCGCATTGCCGACCGCATCCTGCTGGCCGCCATGCCGCAGGCCACCGAGGCGGATGTGGCCGAGATGGTCCGCATCGCGCGCGACAACACCGATCGGGATCTCCGCTTCACGCACCAGGTCACCGGAATCGGCGACGCGCTGCCGTTCTGGCTCGCCGAGCGGCTCGGTCTCGATGCCGAGGCCTTGCGGGCCGCGGGTGCGGCGGGCCTGCTCCCCGCCGACCCCGCCGCAATCGCTGACACGCTCCGACGCCGCCGCGCCGAATACGGCATCGACGAGATCATCGTTCCCGGGGAACTGGCCCCCGCCTTCGCGCCGGTCTTCGCCGGCCGGTGACTCTCGCCCGCTGTGGAGCGTCACCTGGTCGGCAGGTCCGCCAGCGCCGGTGGGAGGTCGGTGGTGTGCAGGACGGCGAGACGCTGGGTGGCCCGGGTGAGGGCGACGTAGAGGTCGTTGCGTCCGCGGGGGGACTCGGCCGCGATTGCGGCAGGCTCCACCAGGTAGACGGTGTCGAACTCCAGGCCCTTGGCGTCGTGGACGGTGAGCGCGCGGACGCTGCCGGAGTCGAGCTCGGCCAGGTCCGCCATCAGCGCCTGCGGCGCCAGCACGGCTGCGGTGCCCGGGCCTTCGTCCGCGGCGATCAGCGCGGCCAGCTCCGCGCGCAGGCGTGCGGGCTCGACCCGGCGCGACCAGGGGTGCGCGCCGGTCTCCCGGACCGAGCGGGGGACGCTCAGGTCTGGGTCGATCTCCGCGAGCACTCGGGCAGCCACCGCCATGACCTCGGCCGGGGTGCGGTAGTTGACGCTGAGCTCGGCCCGCTTCCAGCGTTGCGCCACATACGGTTCCAGGACCTGTCGCCAGGAGTGTGCGCCGGCCGGGTCGCCGGTCTGCGCGACGTCGCCGACCATGGTGATCCAGCGGTTCGGGATGCGCCGCATGACCATTCGCCACGCCATGGCCGAAAGTTCCTGTGCCTCGTCGATGATGACGTGGCCGTAGGTCCAGGTGCGGTCGCCCGCCGCCCGCTCGGCGGTGGTCTGGTGCACCCGGTAGTCCTGGCGGTCGGCGAGCTGGGACGCGTCGATGAGGTCGTACGCCATGAGGATCTCGTCGGCGTCGAGCACGTCCTCGACTTCGGCGGCGGCCGAGCCCGCGAGAATGTCCAGCGCTTCCTGGGCCTCGGTGATCTGCGCGTGCCTGCGGCGGCGGGCCCGCTCGCGCTCGGCCGCGTCGTCCACCCCGAGCAGCTCAGCGAGCTCGTCGAGCAGCGGCGCGTCGGCGTCGCTGAACTCGCCTGCGCCGTCGGTGCGCAGGAGCTCGGCCCGGTCTTCGGGGGGCAGCGCCTGCGTGGCCTTCGCCAGCCGCTGGGCGTCGGAGAGCAGGTCCGACAACACCTCCTGCGGCGTCAGCTCCGGCCAGTAGCGCGAGACCTCCGCCTGGATCGCCGGATCGGCCCGCATCTCGGCGCGGATGTCGGCCAGGTCGTCCCGGTTGAGCAGTGTCGCGCCGCCGTCGATGCCGCTGCTGAGAGCCGCGGCGAACTGGTCGGCCAGCGCGTCGACCACCGCGGACACGAAGATCGGCCGGGCGATGTTGTGCGGCCTGCGCGAGGAGCGGGCGCGGCCGCGGGCCTTGCTGACCAACTTGCGGTCCAGCGTCAGCGCATAGGTGTCGAAGCGCAGCTCCACCGGCTCCGCCGGCAGTTCCTGCCGGTCGCGCACCGCTGACTTGAGCACCTCGACCATGTCCAGCGAACCCTTGAGCTCGCCCGCGCGCAGCGAGTCGGTCCGCACTGCCTTCACCCCGGGGTAGAGGTCGCCTATGGTGGACAGCAGCACCCCGGTCTCGCCCAGCGACGGCAGCACCTGGCTGATGTAGTCGAGGAAGGTGGCGTTCGGCCCGATGATCAGCACGCCGCTGCGGGCAAGCTGCTGGCGGTAGGTGTAGAGCAGGTAGGCCGCGCGGTGCAGCGCGACCGCGGTCTTGCCGGTGCCGGGCCCGCCCTGCACCACCAGCACGCCCTTGTGCTCGGCGCGAATGATGGCGTCCTGCTCGGCCTGGATGGTTTCGACGATGTCGTTCATGTGGCCAGTGCGCGCGGCGTTCAGCGCGACCAGCAGCGCGCTCTCGCCGCCGACCCCGCCCGCCTCGGCGGTCGCGCCGCCTGCCTCGTACGCGGCCTCGAGGTCGAGGTACTCGTCGTTGACCGCGGTCACCCGGCGGCTGCGGGTCCGGATGTGGCGGCGGCGGGTGACGCCCTCGGGTGAGGCGGTGGTGGCCAGGTAGAACGGCCGGGCCAGGGGCGCGCGCCAGTCCAGCAGGAGCGGTTCGTAGTCGTTCTCCTCGTCGAGGATGCCGAGCCTGCCGACGTAGCGGCGTTCGGGCCCCTCGGAGGCGTCGTCCGGGTCGCCGTCGAGGTCGATGCGCCCGAAGCACAGGCCGTTCTCGGCAGCGTCGTACTTCGCCAGGTCCTCGGAGTAGTGCCTGCTGAAGGACTCGCGTTCGCTGCGGGCTTGCGGACTGTCGTCGGATTCGAGCAGCACGGCGCTGAGCCGGGTCGCCGCGTAGGTGCGCATCCGGTCGAGGTGGCCGTAGAGCATGGTCAGATAGGCCTGCTCTCGGTCCAGTTCCTCGGATGGGGTGCCACTGGGCAAGAGCATCTCTCCTCGGTACAGCGGGCGGACAACCCGGCTATTCTACTGGGATTCCGAGCCCGGGGCATGCGTACGACCAGCAGGCCCCGTTTCCGTCCCAGACGCCGCAGTGCCCCTGGAACGACCCGCGACGTGCATTCGACCCACGTCGTGGGTCGTTCCGGAGGGGTTGTGTCGGTGGGGCGGCCTAGGCTGGGTGGCATGGCGTTCGCAACCGAGATTCCCGAGCCCGACGAGCAGGCCCGGGGCCCGCTCGCGCATTCGGAGTTCCGGCCGATCGGGGACGTGGAGCGGGCCGCGGGGAAGCTCGAGGTGGTCAGCGAGCACCGGCCCGCGGGTGACCAGCCTGCCGCGATCGCGGAGTTGGAGCGGCGGATCACGGCGGGGGAGCGGGACGTGGTGCTGCTCGGCGCGACCGGCACCGGCAAGTCCGCGACCACGGCGTGGCTCATCGAGCGGCTGCAGCGGCCGACGCTCGTCATGGCGCCGAACAAGACCCTGGCCGCCCAGCTGGCCAACGAGCTGCGGGAGATGCTGCCGCACAACGCCGTCGAGTACTTCGTCTCGTACTACGACTACTACCAGCCCGAGGCCTACATCGCCCAGACCGACACTTACATCGAGAAGGACAGCTCGATCAACGACGACGTGGAGCGGCTGCGGCATTCGGCCACGTCCAGTCTGCTCTCGCGTCGCGACGTGGTCGTGGTGGCCTCGGTGTCGTGCATCTACGGCCTCGGCACCCCGCAGTCCTATCTGGACCGGTCCATCCAGCTCGAAACCGGCGTCGAGGTCGACCGCGACCGCCTGCTGCGACTGTTGGTCGACGTGCAGTACACCCGCAACGACCATTCGTTCACCCGCGGCACCTTCCGGGTGCGCGGCGACACCGTGGAGATCATCCCCTCCTACGAGGAGCTCGCGGTCCGCATCGAGTTCTTCGGTGACGAGGTCGAGGCGCTCTACTACCTGCACCCGCTCACCGGCGACGTCGTGCGCCAGGTGGACACGGTGCGCATCTTTCCGGCCACCCACTACGTCGCGGGCCCGGAGCGCATGGAGCGCGCCATGCACGCCATCGAGGACGAGCTGCAGCAGCGGCTGGCCGCGTTCGAGAAGCAGGGCAAGCTGCTGGAGGCGCAGCGGCTGCGGATGCGCACCGAGTACGACCTCGAGATGATCCGCCAGGTCGGGTTCTGCTCGGGCATCGAGAACTACTCCCGCCACATCGACGGCCGCCCCGCGGGGTCGGCGCCCGCGACCCTGCTCGACTATTTCCCCGAGGACTTCCTGCTGGTCATCGACGAGTCCCACGTCACCGTGCCGCAGATCGGCGGCATGTACGAGGGCGACATGTCCCGCAAGCGCAACCTGGTGGAGTTCGGTTTCCGGCTTCCGTCGGCGGTGGACAACCGGCCGCTGACCTGGGAGGAGTTCGCCGACCGCATCGGCCAGACGGTGTATCTGTCGGCCACGCCCGGCCCCTATGAGCTGGGCCGCGCCGGCGGCGAGTTCGTCGAGCAGGTGATTCGCCCCACCGGGCTGGTGGACCCGAAGGTGGTGGTGAAGCCGACCAAGGGCCAGATCGACGACCTCATCCACGAGATCCGGCTGCGCACCGAGCGCGACGAGCGGGTGCTGGTCACCACGCTCACCAAGAAGATGTCCGAGGATCTCACCGACTACCTGCTCGGCCTGGGCGTGAAGGTGCGCTACCTGCACTCCGAGATCGACACGCTGCGCCGCGTGGAGCTCCTGCGCCAGCTCCGCCTGGGGGAGTACGACGTGCTGGTGGGCATCAACCTGTTGCGGGAAGGTCTGGACCTGCCCGAAGTGTCGCTGGTGGCCATTCTCGACGCGGACAAGGAGGGTTTCCTGCGCAGCAGCACGTCGCTGGTCCAGACCATCGGCCGCGCGGCCCGCAACGTGTCCGGCGAGGTGCACATGTACGCCGACAAGATGACGGACTCGATGCGGTACGCCATCGACGAGACCGAGCGCCGCCGGGCCAAGCAGATCGCCTACCACGAGAAGATGGGCATCGACCCGAAGCCGTTGCGCAAGAAGATCGCCGACATCCTGGACCAGGTCTACTCGGAGGCCGACGACGAGGTGGCGATCGGCGGCTCGGGCCGCAACGCCAGC
>JABFVX010000359.1 GCA_013362555.1 Mycobacteriaceae bacterium | reverse complement strand
AGCGCGTCGGCCCCGTTGTGCCCGCTCCCGACCAGCAGCGCCACCCGGCGGCCGTAGACCCCGCCGCCGCGGCGGTCCAGCTCGTCGCGACACACCGCCGCCAACCCGGCCGCGGCCCGCCGGATCATCGACTCGTGTCCGACACCGCCGTCGAGCGCCCGGGCCACCACCGCCTGCACCTCGGCGGCAGGGTAGGCGAACCCCGCATGCTCCCGTTGCACCGCTTAAGAATAGATGGTCAGCGCGACAATATTGGCCGGTCCGCTCCCCGCCGCCGTCAGCGGCCCACTCTCCGGCCCCATCCGCTCTCAGAAATTTTGTCCAGAATGACCCATGACGTGCGCCAAACGCACCCCATGGGTCATTCTGGAGGCGCGCTTGCGCCGCTGTGCCCTTATTCCTTCCAGGGGTCGCCGCCGCCGCGGCGCAGCGGGACATGCGGGACGCCGGCCTCGTCGAATTCCGGGCCGTCGGGCCGGAAACCGTGTTTGGTGTACATGTCGACCAGGTACGACTGGGCGTTCATCCGGCACGGGTCGCCGCCCACGTCGGCCAGCGCGGTCCGCAGCAGGCGGGTGGTGTGGCCCTGGCCGCGGTGTTCAGGCGCGGTGCACACCCGGGAGATGAGGAACGACTTGCCGTCCTCGTGCTGCTCCGACAGTCGCAGGTAGGCGATCACCTGGCCGTTCTCCGTCAACCACAGATGCCGGGTCTCCGGCAGCAGATCGAGCCCGTCGAGATCCTGGTAGGAAGACTTCTGCTCGATCACGAACACCTCGGCCCGCAGCTTCAGGATGTTGTAGAGCTGCGCAGTGTCGAGATCGTAGGCATAGGATCGCGTGAGTGTTGCCGTCGCCGTCATCGGGTTTTGGTACCACATTTCCACCCGATTACGCGAGCGTACCGTTGCCTTCGCCCAGTCGCAGCGCCTGCTGGGTCCAGTCCCAAACCTCTTGGAACAGCCGTGGATTGTCCGACAGCTTCGCCCCCAGCGAGGGCACCATCTCCTTGAGTTTCGGCTCCCACGAAGAGAACTCGCGGGCGAAGCAGCGCTTGAGCACGTCCAGCATGGCGTTGACGCCGGTGGACGCGCCCGGCGAGGCGCCGAGCAGGCCCGCGATGCTGCCGTCGGCCGCGGTGACCACCGCGGTCCCGAACTCCAGCACGCCGCCGATGCCCTTGCGCCGGATGACCTGCACGCGCTGCCCCGCCGTGATCAGTTCCCAGTCCCTGCCGTCTGCGGTCGGCATGAAATCGCGCAGCGTGTCGATCTTGTCGTCGTAGGAGTTCATCAGCTCGCCCACCAGGTAGGTGGCCAGGCCGAACTCGGTGAGGCCGACGCCGACCATCGAGCCGATGTTGTTCGGTTTGATCGACTTGAACAAATCGGTGTTCTTGCCGTCCTTGAGGAACTTCGGGGTCCAGCCCGCATAGGGGCCGTAGAGCAGGCCCGCGTTCCCGTCTGTCATGCGAGTGTCCAAGTGCGGCACCGACATCGGCGGCGCGCCGACCGCAGCCATGCCATACACCTTGGCGTGGTGCCTGCCGACCAGCCCCGGGTCCAGACAGCGCAGGAACTGGCCGCTGATCGGGAATCCGCCGATGCCCCTGGCCTCCTTGATGCCCGCCTTCTGCAACAGCGGCAGCGCGCCGCCGCCCGCGCCGACGAACACGAACCGTGCAGTGACAGTACGCTTCTCGCCGGTGCGCAGGTTGCGCACCGAGACCTTCCAGCTGCCGTCGGACTGCTTGGACAGGTTGCGCACCTCGTGGCCGAAGTACACCGCGCCGCCCTGGCGCGCGATGTGGTTGAGCAGTTCCTGGCTCAGCGCCCCGAAGTCCACGTCCGTGCCCGCGTCGGTCCAGTTCAGCGCCACTGGCGTGGCGAAGTCGCGTCCCTCGGCCATCAGCGGCAGCCTCCGGGCGAACTCGTCGGCGTCGTCGACGAACTCCATGCCGGGGAACAGCGGGTGGCGTGCCAGCATCTCGTAGCGGGTGCGCAGGTACTCGACATTGTCGGCGCCCTGGACGTAGCTCACGTGCGGGATGGGATTGATGAAGGACTTGGGGTCGGGCAGAATGCCATTCTCCACCGCATAGGCCCAGAACTGGCGCGACACCTGAAACTGCTCGTTGACGCTGATCGCCTTGGAAATGTCCACCGAGCCGTCGTCCAGGCGCGGAGTGTAGTTGAGCTCACACAGCGCCGAGTGACCGGTGCCCGCGTTGTTCCACGGGTCGCTGCTCTCCGCGGCGGCCGCGTCCAGCCGCTCGAACACGGTGACCGACCAGTCCGGCTGCAGTTCGGCCAGCAGGGCGCCCAGCGTGGCGCTCATGACGCCCCCGCCGATCAGGACTACGTCCGACTTCTCGCTGCTGGTGGCTGTGTTGGGCACGGGAATCGACTTCCTTGTCTGGTGTTCCTACGCGGTGGCGGCTCACCGGTGGCGAGCTCGCCCAAGCCCCGTCGTTCAGTGGACTCGCCGGTGGCGAGATGACTCCGGTCTCGCCGTTCACTCGGTTCACTTGTCCGTGACGACAGGTTACCCGTCGTTCACTTGGATCAATTGTGCCCCGGATACGGCGCACCTCCTACAGCAGGGCCGGGGAATGTGACATACATTGCGAACGTGACCGCCAACCACCCCGCACCAGCGCAAACCGACGGGCCGCCGACCAGCGCGTGGGGCCCGGACCTGCTCGGCGACGAATACCGCTGCCGGACAATCGAGCTCGGGCCGGACCCGGACGGGGAGGGCGAGATCGCGGCGACGCTGGTCCGCCGCGAAGGCATCCGGGCAGCACACCCGGACACGCCTGCGGTGCTGTACGTGCACGGATTCACCGACTATTTCTTCCAGACCC
Organism: Mycobacteriaceae bacterium; assembly: GCA_013362555.1. GTDB lineage: Bacteria > Actinomycetota > Actinomycetes > Mycobacteriales > Mycobacteriaceae > JABFVX01. The sequence continues at coordinate 2,086 of JABFVX010000359.1, read as the reverse complement.
ACCTGGCGGACTTCTTCGCCGACCGCGGAAACCCATTCTACGCCCTCGACCTGCGCAAATGTGGAAGGTCGCGGCGGACGGGACAGTCCGCGCACTTCGTGTCGGACTTGGCGTTCTACGACGCCGAACTGGATGAGGCGCTGCGGATCGTGCGGTCCGAGACCGGCAGGCCGGTGCTCGTGATGGCGCATTCGACCGGCGGGCTGGCGGTGCCGCTGTGGCTGGACCGGGTCAACCGACGCCCGGGCGGTGCGGCCGAGGCCGGGATCGTCGCGACGGTGCTCAACAGCCCCTGGTTCGACCTGCACGGCCCCGCCTATCACCGCACCGTGCTGACTCCGGTGGTGAAGATGGTGGGCCGGGTGGCGCCGTTCCGGCTCATCCCCGGCCTCACCGAAGTCGACACCTACGGCGTCAGCCTGCACCGCGACTCCCGCGGCGAGTGGGAGTACGAGCTCGAGTGGAAGCCTCTGTCCGGCTTCCCGGTCCGGTTCGGGTGGCTGCGCGCTATTCGGCGCGGACACGCCCAGCTGCACCGGGGACTCGACATCGGCGTGCCCGCGCTGGTGCTGCGCTCGACCAGGACGCGGTTCACCCGCACGTGGAGCGAAGAGTCCGACACCGCCGACACGATTCTCGACGTCGCCCAGATCCAGAAGTGGTCGGGCTGCCTCGGCGGCCGCACCGTGGTCGTCCCCATAGACGGCGCCAGGCACGACGTGTTTCTGTCGATTCCCGACGTCCGCGCGACGGCGTTTGCCGAACTCGCCGAGTGGCTGGACCGAGTGCCGGGTTGCAGACCTCCTGAATGACCCGTGACGTGCGTTGGACGCACGTCACGGGTCGTTCTGGAGGTATGAATCGGCGGTGGATGTGAGCATGGCCACAAAGGCGGATTGTGCGCTTCGCGGGATTCGGGCGGATCTGGGATCGTGGACGCCATGGGCCAACGCAGAATCGGCACTGTCCTGGTGTGGCTCGGAGGCGGCCAGGACGAGTCCGCGACGGCCTCGGAACGAGCCGGTTATCAACTCGGCGGAGTGCTGCTGGCACTGGCCGGAGTCCTGACGTGGCTGGTCGCGACCGCCGCGGTCGCGGCGTCGACATCGGTCGCGCCCGCGGTGCTGCTGCCGTTCACCGTGGTGTTCGGGGTGATCGTGGCGGCCGTGGCCCGGGCGCTCGCGACCGGCCCTCGCACGAGCCGGGCGCAGGCGGTTGTCGGGCGTGCGACGGTTGCGGTGTTCCTCGGTGTTCTGGTCGGCGAACTGGCCGCGGTATCGCTGTTCTCCGGCGCGGTCGACCGCTCGCTCGACGCCGCCGCGGACCGGCGGGCGGCGGCCACCCCGGCGGTGGTGCAGGCCGATCGCACCCTGAACCAGCTGAAAACCAACCGGACGCACCTCGACGACGCCGTCAACGACGCGCGCGGGTATGTGGATCGCATGCTCGTCATCGCCCGGTGCGAGGCCAATCCGGGCTCGACCCTGTGCCCGCGGGAGAAGGTCACCGGTGTGCCCGGAGACGGTCCGGAGACCATGACCGCCAATCAGCGCCTTGCCGCGGCGCAGGCCGCGCTCGACACCACGGTCGGCGCTCGCGACCGCACGGCGCCCGGCCTCGACGCCGACATCCGCAAGGCCGACGGGCTGCTGGCCGACGCCCGCACTCGGGCCCGCGCCGACGTGGACCGCAGTCTCGGGGCCCGCTGGTCGGCGATGCACGATTACACCGCGGGCCACGCGGGCGCCATGCTGTCGCGGGCCGCGACAGACCTGTTCTTCGTGCTCCTCGTCGCGTTGCCGTGGATACTGCGGCAGTGGCGCGGCGAAACACAGCAGGACCGCAGCGAGCGTGCCCGTGCGCGGCGGCACCGCGCCGAGTCCGAGGCCGACACCGCCATCGCCGTGAAGCAGGCGCAGGTGCGGGCGGACACCGAGACCTTGTGGGCCGAACAGCACCTCGAACGCGAGAAGATGGCAGCGGCGGCTCGCACCGCCATCGAGCGCGACGAGCTGCGCCGCCGCGTCGGCGCCGCCGTCGCCGCACAGGCCGATGCCCCGGCGGCGCTCTCCGCGCCCGAGCGCCC
>JABFVX010000101.1 GCA_013362555.1 Mycobacteriaceae bacterium | reverse complement strand
GTTCGCCGACGCGGCGGACGGGGCGGAGGAGATCGGGAAATCGGCAACAGTCGGTTTCATGGGCACTCGCCTGGGGTCGATAGGCAATGAACGGTGTTACGGCCGGGGCCGAGGGTGCAAACTACGCGAGGGAATCCACCGACCCGTACCGGGCAGATTAGGCGCTCGTGCCCGCGTCGCCAACGGGTTGATAGAAACGTTCCGACCAGGTGCTTCTGTCGTTATCTGGGTGCTCGTAGGGTCACGAGCAGGTATCGGCTGGTCTACCGCGAGGAGGGTATCGATGTTGGCCGAGCCGTACCGCGAGCCGGGGCTCCGAGTCGGACCCGCAGTGCCCTGGTGCCATGTCGGATCTCCTGGCCGAAGTGGTGGACATGGTCAGGCAGCACACCATCGACCGGTGACGGGAAGGATCCGCCAGAGCTCATAAATAAGTTTCGCCGATTCCGCCCTAGCGATCGTGGAGCCGAAAGAGGAGACTCCGAGGTGGAGAGAATGTGACGCCTGGAGTGCGCCCGCTGTCGGTTGGCCGTACGCGAAACATTGTGGTGGAACAGGTTTCGGTGTCGTTTTCAGTTCAGTGCTCCGTCGCGCCCTCTGTCTCCAGAACAGCGATTCATTCGGTCGGTCGCTGACACGTAACCGCCTGTGGCGGCCCGGCCGGGCATTGTCCGGAAACGCCGCATGTCAGGAAGTGTCGAGATGAAAGCGATTGTGTACGACGGGCCACGTGAAGTTCATGTGAAGGATGTCCCCGATGCGAGGATAGAGCAGCCGACCGATGTGCTGGTGAAGATCACCAGCACCAACATTTGCGGGTCGGATCTACATATGTACGAAGGCCGCACCGATCTGGAGCCCGGGATGGTTCTCGGTCACGAGAATTTGGGAATCGTGGCAGCAGTGGGCGATGCGGTGGTCAAGGTCACCACGGGGGACCGGGTGTGCCTACCGTTCAACATCGGTTGCGGTTTCTGCCGCAACTGCGAGGAAGGGTTGACCGCGTTCTGCCTGACAGTGCACCCGGATCCGAAGATGGCCGGCGCCGCGTTCGGTTTCGCCGGGATGGGACCGTTCTGGGGCGGGCAGGCAGAGTATCTGCGGGTGCCGTTCGGCGACTTCAATTGCCTGCGACTGCCCGAGGACGCCGAGGACAAGGAAGCCGACTATGTGATGCTTTCCGATATCTTCCCTACCGGGTGGCACTGCACCCGACTGGCCGATATGCAACCCGGCGATTCGATGGTCGTCTATGGAGCCGGGCCGGTCGGCCTGATGGCGGCGTACTCGGCGATGATCCAGGGGGCGAGCCAGGTGATGATCGTGGATCGTCACCCCGACCGGTTGCGGCTCGCCGAGCAGATCGGGGTCATACCCATCGACGACTCCGTCGGCGACCCGGTCGAGCAGGTCCTCGATATGACCGGCGGGCGCGGCGCCGACAAGGGGTGTGAGTGCGTCGGGTACCAGGCGCACGACCCGCAAGGTCACGAGGACGCCGCGATGACGATGAACCGGCTCGTCGACTCGGTGCGTTTCACCGGACATATCGGTGTGGTCGGCATTTTCCTGCCCCAGGACCGCAACGCCCCTGACGAACTCGAACGCAACGGCAAGATCGCCTTCGACATGGGGAAATTCTGGTTCAAGGGGCAGAAGGCCGGTACCGGACAGGCCAACGTCAAGCATTACAACCGGCAGTTGCGTGACCTCATCCACCGGGGTCGGGCGACACCGTCCTGGATCGTCTCTCACGAGCTCCCGCTGGCCGAGGCCGAGTCCGGTTACCAGCATTTCGATGCCCGCGACGACGGATGGACCAAAGTCGTACTGCATCCGTGAGGCGGACCGGAGCGAGAGGAGCACGACAATGACAACACCACTACCGGGCACGCTGATCGCGGTACCGGCTATCGAGTTCGCGAAGACCACGGCAGGTGCGTCATGACAGTCGACCAGGGGTCGGTGTCCCTCGACGACGCGCAGCGGGTGATTGCCGCCGGCCGGGCCAAAGCCGCCGAGATCGAGTCGCCGTCGAATATTGCGGTGGTCGATGCCGGTGGCAACCTCGTAGCCCATGTGCGGATGGACGGCGCCTGGATCGCCAGCATCGACATCTCGATAAACAAGGCATTCACTGCGCGAGCACTGGACATCGCGACCGAAGACCTTGCGGCCGACGCGGGTCCGGGTGAGCAGTTCTACGGGATACACAGCTCCAACGGTGGGCGAATCATGATCTTCGCCGGCGGCGTCCCGCTGCGGTACAACGGACAGGTCGTCGGAGCGGTCGGCGTCAGCGGCGGCACTGGGGAGCAGGACAAGACCGTCGCCGCGGCGGCCGTGGCGGCGATGTGAACAGTGAACTGTGTCGACAGGGCGACGTCCGCGGAGATCACCTGCGGTCGCCGGCGAACCGGGTGTGTTCGCGGGTGGCTCGATGCCGCGCCGGGGTAGTAACGGTTCGGTGATCGAATGTGCGGCGGCGGTCGACACATGATGCGGCGGCTGCGACAATTTCGGGTATCGGGAGTTCCGCTTGCGGAAGCACGATGTAGCGGTTGATGCGTTCATCCCATGGATGCCGGCTGCTCGAGTGGTCGGCCTGGAGCCGTGCCGGTAGTGCAGTCCAGTCGTCACCGTCTCCCGTTTTCGTCGTTTATCCGAAGGCGGATGAAGAACTTCATGCGGTTGAGCCGTGTATGAGCTCAACCCGTTGACCAGCCGGAGCCGAATCGGTACACGTGCGGCTCGGTGAACCTCGAATCATCGCCGCCGAGGGGGCGTGATGTCAGAGTCCAGTGGCGGAGCCTGCGCGGTGGATCCGAGCCGCGCGGCACGTCGCGTAGTGGCAACGTTCGACTCTTACGCCGACGCCGGAAGCGCTGTCGACCATCTGTCCGACCAGCATTTCGCGGCGAACGAACTGGCTGTCGTCGCACGTGATCTCCAGCTGATCGAACAGGTCGTCGGCCGGTTCCACGCTGGTCGGGCAGCCCTGCTCGGCCTGCTCAGGTATGCGCTACAGGCGGCCGGCGCCACGTCACCTCGACTCAATCGAAGGGAATGACTCATGGCAACTGCAGTAGGCATCGATCTCGGCACCACCAACTCGGTCATCGCGAGCTGGCAAAGCGGCGAAGCGGTGGTGATCTCCAATGTCGAGGGGGCACGGACGACGCCGTCGGTGGTGGCGTTCACCGAGAGCGGTGAGCGCCTGGTGGGTCAGCTCGCCCGACGGCAGGCGATCTTGAATCCGAAGGGCACGATCTACTCGGCGAAACGCTTCATCGGACGTCATTTCGACGAGATCTCCGAGGAGGCCAAGGCGGTGAGTTTCGATGTAGTGCCGGGGGACAACGGTGAGGCGCGATTCGATGTGCGCGGTAAGAAATACGCGCCGGAGGAGATCAGTGCCCAGGTGCTGCGCAAGCTCGTCGACGACGCGAGCAAATTCCTCGGTGAGAAGGTCAAGGAAGTCGTCATCACCGTTCCCGCCTATTTCAACGACGCGCAGCGCAACGCCACCAAGGACGCCGGTCGCATCGCCGGCCTCGAAGTGCTGCGGATCATCAATGAGCCGACCGCCGCGGCATTGGCGTACGGCATGGACAAGCAGACCCATGAGACCGTGCTGGTTTTCGACCTCGGTGGCGGCACGTTCGATGTGAGCCTGCTCGATGTCGGCGACGGAGTGGTCGAGGTGCGTTCCACGGCCGGCGACTCCCACCTCGGCGGCGACGACTTCGATCGACGTCTGGTGGACTACCTCGCCGATGAATTCCAGACTGCGGAGAATATCGATCTGCGCAAGGACCCGCAGGCGTTGCAGCGCCTGTTCGAGGCGGCGGAGAAGGCCAAGGTCGAGTTGTCCTCGGTGAGCCAGGCCCAGGTCAATTTGCCGTTCGTGACCGCGGACGCGAACGGTCCCAAGCATCTCACCACGACGATCATGCGTTCGAAGTTCGAGGATCTGACGGCCGATCTGGTGGAACGGTGCCTCGGTCCGGTGAAGCAGGCGATGAGTGATGCCAAAGCTACCGCCAACGATATCGACGAGGTGATCCTGGTCGGCGGTTCGACACGTATTCCTGCGGTGCAGGCGCTGGTGCGCCGGCTCACCGGCGGCAAGGACCCCAATATGAGCGTCAATCCCGACGAGGTCGTAGCGCTCGGCGCCGCGGTCCAGGCGGGCGTGCTCAAGGGCGAGGTCTCCGATGTGCTGCTGCTCGATGTCACCCCGTTGTCCCTCGGTGTCGAAACCCAGGGTGGGGTGATGACCAAGATCATCGAGCGCAACACCACGATCCCGGCTCGGCGCAGTGAGGTGTTCTCCACCGCGGAAGACAACCAGTCGGCAGTGGATGTCGTGGTGCTGCAGGGTGAACGCGAACGAGCCGCGGACAATCGGGTGCTGGGCCGGTTCCGCCTGGAAGACATCCGGCCCGCGCCACGAGGCGAGGCCCAGGTCGAAGTCACTTTCGATATCGACGCCAACGGCATCCTCAATGTCACCGCCCGCGACAAGGACACCGGCAAGGAACAGAGCATCACGATCAGTGAGCAGGGCAATCTGGATCAGGGCGAGGTCGAGCGCATGCTCGCCGAGGCCGAACGGAACCGGAGTGAGGACGAGGCGCTGCGCAAGGCGGTCGATGCGCGCAATGCCCTCGATTCGGTGGCTTATCAGGTGGAACGGCGGCTCGCCGAACTCGGTGACAGTGCCCCGCCGCACGACAAGGCACGCGCCGAGATGCTGATCGCCGACGCCAGGAAGGCTGTGAACGACGGTGCTGCACCGGCGGAGGTGCAGCCACTCACCGCGGAGTTGCAGCAGTTGCTGTACGGTCTCGCACCCGCCCAGGCAGGCGGCGACGGACACCGGGCTGACAGCGGAGACAGCGCGTCGTCGGCGGACGACGATGTGTCCGAGGCCGAATTCGACCGGAGCTGAGGTACGCGATGG
>JABFVX010000410.1 GCA_013362555.1 Mycobacteriaceae bacterium | reverse complement strand
GGCGACAGCGAGGAACGGAACAGCACGCTCTCGTCGCCGATCACGTCCGGGGTGATAGTGGCATTGGTGGTGATGACGGTCTGCGTCGTGGTGTCGGTGAACGTCTCGCACTTGCCGATGGCGTCACGCAGGTTCTGCAGCGCGGCCTTCGCCGCGTCCGCCTTGTCCGCCGTCACCTTGACCGAGGCCATCAGCGGCGCCTTGCCGAACGAGGAATCCGCGGAAACCCGACCGTTGCTGTTGAAGACCTTGTACCACATGGTGGTGCAGTCGGCGTTGTCGCCTTTGTAGATGTGGTCGGCCGCGTTGACCCGGTCTTTGTCGTCCTTGTTGTCTGCCCAGCCCGCGGGGACGTCCCCGGCGGCGAGCGTGAAGGGCTTCAGCTCCTCGGCGGTCGGCAGCACGTCGGCCGAGATGGTGGGCTTGGCCTCGGTCTTCGGGCTGTCGTCGTCGGAACCGCCTGCCATGACGGCGGTGGTGATGCCGAGGATCAGGACCAAGCCGCCCGCAATGGCCCACGGCCACGGCTTGCGGCGGGACTGCGTCACCAGCAGTGGCGAGTTCGGGCCGAACAGCCGCTGGTACACATCGTGGAGTTCAGGTTCGCCGAGCGGCACCGGACGCCCCTGTTGCCCAGGTTGGGGCGGCTTCTGCTGCTCAGCAGGCTGCCACGGCGGTGTCGTCATGACGATTCCTTCGACACAGTCGGGAAAGGTAACCGGACAAGAAGTATCAGAGCATCGGACAACGCGCCAGTCCACCTGCTCAGCACCAGTGGGAATACCACTGCTCAGCGGACATGGGCGTCCGCAAACTCTCCTCCGCCGCCCGCGCCTCGGCGGCGCGAAACCGGTCGGCAAAGGCCAGGGCCGCGGCCCGCAGCCGCGCCTCGGCCTGCCCACTGCCGTCCAGGCGCACCGCCCGCAATTCCGCGGGAACCAGATCGTCCGGCAGTCCCGCTTTCCGGCTGCGTGCAATGATCTTCTCCGCCAGCGCCAGCGACGGCTGCGCGGGCGGGATGCCGTCCAAGCATGAACCAGACCGTTCGGTTGTCTTACGGGCGTGCCAGGCCGCGTCTTGCGACACCGCGTCCAGCGGGCCGGTGTGGCCGTTGGTCAGGTGCGGGCTGCGGCGGGTGAGCTTGTCGACGAGCGCCCGAGCCACGTCGTCGACCGTGAATCGCCCCTGCGCCTGCGCGATCCTCGCGTGGAACAGCACCTGCAACAGCAGGTCGCCGAGCTCCGAGGCGATCTCCGCGTCGTCGCCGCCGTCGAAGGCGTCGAGCAGCTCGTAAGTCTCCTCGACAAGGTACGGCCGCAGCGTTTCATGGGTCTGTTCGACCTCCCAGCCGCCGAACCCCCACAGCCGGTCCATCAACGCCGCCGCATCGTCGAGCGCACTCACGGGTCGTTATGGCTGGGCTGCAAGCCTCCAGAATGACCCATGACGTGCGTTGGACGCACGTCACGGGTCATTCTGGAGGTTCGCGACCCAGCCACCCACGTTCTCGAACACGTTCTCAGACGACCACCGCGCCCTTGGCTTTTCCGTCCAGGGCCAGGAGGAGGTCGGCGATGTACTGGAGGAGCTCGATGTCGCGGATGCGTTCGGCCGCGATGCCGCCGTCGCCTGCGCGCGGCACCGCGACGCCGACCACGCCGGTCGCGGCACGGTAGGTGGCGCTGGGGTAGAGACGCTTGAGACGCAGCTGTTTGGATTCGGGCAGCTGCATCGGCGAGAGCTTGAGAGTGGTGCCGGTGACTCCCACCTCGGCGAGACCGTATTCGCGGCACAGCAGCCGCAGCCGGGCCACCGACACGAGGCGGCTCACCTCCACCGGCAGCGGGCCGTACCGGTCGGTGAGCTCGTCGACCACCGCGGCGAGGCGCGAATCCTCATGCGCCTCGGCAAGTTTTCGGTAGGCCTCCAGGCGCAGCCGGTCCCCCGCGACGTAGTCGGTCGGGATGTGCGCGTCCACCGGCAGGTCGATGCGGACTTCTTTGATCTCCTCGTCCACCGTCACCGGCTTGCCGTCGGCCGCAGCGCGGTAGGCCTCCACCGCCTCGCCGACCAGCCGCACGTAGAGATCGAACCCGACGCCCGCGACATGGCCGGACTGCTCCGCGCCGAGCACGTTGCCCGCGCCGCGGATCTCCAGGTCTTTCATCGCCACTGCCATGCCCGCGCCCAGGTCCGAGTTCTGCGAGATCGTGGCCAGCCGGTCGTAAGCCATTTCGGTGAGCGGCTTTTCGCCCGGGTAGAGGAAGTAGGCGTAGCCGCGCTCCCGGCTGCGCCCGACCCGGCCGCGCAACTGGTGCAACTGGGACAGGCCCAGCGCGTCGGCCCGCTCCACCACGAGCGTGTTGGCATTGGAGATGTCGAGGCCGGTCTCGATGATGGTGGTGCAGACCAGGACGTCGAATTCCCGCTCCCAGAAGGCCTGCACGGTCTTCTCGAGCTGGTCCTCGTTCATCTGGCCGTGCGCCACCACCACGCGGGCCTCGGGCACGAGTTCGCGAATCCGGCTCGCCGCCTTGTCGATCGAGCTCACCCGGTTGTGCACGTAGAAGACCTGGCCGTCACGCAGCAGCTCGCGCCGAACAGCGGCGGCGACCTGCTTGTCGTTGTAGGCGCCGACGTAGGTGAGCACCGGGTGGCGCTCCTCCGGCGGGGTGAGGATCGTCGACATCTCGCGGATGCCCGCCAGGCTCATCTCCAGGGTGCGCGGAATCGGCGTGGCGGACATCGTGAGGACGTCCACGTGCGTGCGCAGCGCCTTGATGTGCTCCTTGTGCTCGACGCCGAAGCGCTGTTCCTCGTCGACGACCACAAGGCCGAGGTCTTTCCAGCGCACTCCGGTCTGCAGCAGCCGGTGCGTGCCGACGACGATGTCCACGTCGCCCGCGGCCATGCCGTCGACGATTCGGCGCGACTCCGCGGCGTCGGTGAAGCGCGACAATCCCTTGACCGACACCGGAAATCCCGACATGCGCTCGGTGAAGGTCTGTAGATGCTGTTGCGCCAGCAGTGTTGTCGGCACCAGCACCGCCACCTGCTTGCCGTCCTGCACGGCCTTGAACGCGGCACGCACCGCGATCTCGGTCTTGCCGTAGCCGACGTCGCCGCACACCACGCGGTCCATCGGGACGGCTTTCTCCATGTCCTGCTTGACTTCCGCGATGGCGGTGAGCTGGTCGGCGGTCTCGGTGTAGGCGAAGGCGTCTTCCATCTCGAGCTGCCACGGGGTGTCCGGGGCGAACGCGTGCCCCGGCGCGGCCTGCCGCGCGGCGTAGAGCTGCACGAGCTCGCCGGCGATCTCGCGAACGGCTTTGCGCGCCTTGCGTTTGGTGTTGGCCCAGTCCGAGCCGCCGAGCTTCGACAGGCCGGGCATCTCGCCGCCGACGTAGCGGGAGAGCTGGTCGAGCGAGTCCATCGGCACGAACAGCCGGTCCCCCGGCTGCCCGCGCTTGCTGGGCGCATACTCGATGACCAGGTACTCCCGCCGCGCGCCGCCGACAGTGCGCTCGATCATCTCGACGAAGCGCCCGATGCCGTGCTGGTCGTGCACCACCATGTCGCCCGCGCTCAACGCGAGCGGGTCAACCTGGTTGCGCCGCTTGGCCGGAAGCCGCTTCCCGTCCCCGACCGCGGCGGCGCGGTGACCGGTGAGGTCCGCTTCCGCGACGACGACGAGGTTCGACTCGCCGAACACCACGCCATGCAACAGCGACCCGCACAGCACCCCGACCGCGCCGGTCTCCGGCTGCGCGCCCGGCGCCAGCTCGACCGCGGGCACCTCCGCCTCGGCGAGCCGCTCCAGAATCCGCTGCGCGGTGCCGTGTCCGGCCACGACGATGGCCGCGCGCCCCGCCGGGACGCCGCTGGGCTCGCCGCTTGTGGCGACCTGCGCCCGCAGCGAGGCGAAGATCGCCTTCAGCTGCTCGTCCGATCCGCGGGCCGACGGCGCGGCCGTCACCGGCAGTACGATCTCGCCGTCCGCGCCGGAAGCCAGCGGGCTGATGGTCCACCATGGGTGCCCGCCCGCCTCGGCGGCCTGCCGCACCGCATTCAGCCCGCGGTAGGCCGAGGAGGTGAGGTCGAGGGCGATCGGGGCGGCGCCGCCGAACGACGCCGCGGTCCACGAGGCTTCGAGGAACTCCTCGCCGGTGCGGACCAGGTCGCCTGCGCGCGTGCGCACTTTCTCCGGGTCGCACACCAGCACGTGGGCGCCGTCCGGAAGCACCTCGGTGAGCAGTTGCAGCCGGCCCGGGGTCAGCACCGGGATCAGCGCTTCCATGCCTTCGACCGCGATGCCCGCGGCCATCTGGTCGAGCATCTCCACCAGCACCGCGTCCGAGGCGTACGTCGCGGCCAGCTCGCTCGCGCGGGCGCGAACCGCCGCGGTGAGCAGGATTTCCCGACAGGGAGTGGCCTTGACCTCGTCGACCGCCAACTCCGGGATCGAGCGCTGGTCGGCCACCGAGAAGGCACGCAGCTCCGTGATCTCGTCGCCCCAGAACTCGACGCGCACCGGGTGGTCCGCGGTCGGCGGGAAGATGTCGAGGATGCCGCCGCGCACCGCGAACTCGCCGCGCTTGCCCACCATGTCGACGCGGGCATACGCGAATTCGACCAGCCGCTCGGCCAACTCGTCGAACTCGAGTTCCGCGCCCGCCCGCAGCGCTATCGGCTCGATGTCGCCCAAGCCGGGCGACATCGGCTGCATCAGCGAGCGCACGGTCGTGACGACCACCCGAAGCGGAACCTCGCGCTCGGGGTGGGCGAGCCTGCGCAGCACCTCCAGCCGCTTGCCCACGGTGTCGGCGCCGGGCGAAAGCCGTTCGTGCGGAAGCGTTTCCCATGACGGGAACTGGGCGACTTCGGAGCCGCCGAGCAGATCGGCCAGCTCCGCGGTCAGATCGTCGGCCTCCCGGCCGGATGCGGTGACGACCACCAGCGGCGCCTT
>JABFVX010000507.1 GCA_013362555.1 Mycobacteriaceae bacterium | reverse complement strand
TTCACACCCGCAGCTGCGGGTGTGAACGCGCGCTTCGGGTGTAGGGGTGGGACTACACGTAGGCGGCGGTGGAGCCGGCGACGGGCATTTCCGGCAGGCCGAGCTTGCGGTGGTCCCAGGTGCGGGTGCGGACCGGGCGGATGCGGACACCGACGCGCTTGTTCATCATGAATTCCACGCCGGGGCGCATCTCCTCGGTGTAGGGGCCCTGGTAGCGCTCCCACACCGCGACCCCGAGGGTCCACAGCGCGTCCGGGTCCTCGACGATCTCGGCGCGGCCCTCGATCGACACGCCGCGCAGGGTGTCGTAGGTGTGGCCGGCTTCGACCATGGCCGTGATCCTGTCGTCCCGCCGCAGGTTCGCCACCTTCTGCGACTTGGCTTTGGTTTCGATCCAGATCTCCCCGTCGATGACGGCGTACCACATCGCGGTCAGGTGCGGGAATCCGTTCGACCCGATGGTGCCGATGGTGGCGGTGCGGCTGCGGTCGAGGAACTGCGCGACCTCGGCCTCGCTCATCACGATCTGCGCCCGCTGATTGACTCCCATCGCGGCGACCTACTTCGACACCGCTTGCGCGGCATCCGGATTGGCCTCGGCGTGCTTCTTGGCGGCCGGATAGTTCGCTTTGCCGCTCGGCTGGCGGAACATCTGCTCGACAATCCAGTACTTGCGCGGCGCCTTGTATCCGGCGATCTTGGTCCGCACCTGGGCGTCGACCGCCGCCAGGTCGAGCGCGGCGCCCTCGCGCGGCTGCACGATCGCCGCGACGCCCTGGCCGAACCGGTCGTCGGCGACACCGATCACCAGCGCGTCGAAGACGTCCGGGTGCGACTTGAGCGCACCTTCGACCTCCTCGGGGAACACCTTCTCGCCGCCGGTGTTGATGCATTCGGAGCCGCGGCCGAGCAGAGTGACGGTGCCGTCCTCCTCGTAGCGGGCGTAGTCGCCCGGAACCACATACCGCTTGCCGTCCACCTCGACGAAGATCGACTTGGTCTTCTCCGGGTCCTTGTAGTAGCCGATCGGCACGTGCCCGCCGCGAGCCATCTTGCCGACCGCGCCGGGCTTGGGCTCCACCAGCGCGCCGTCGTCGCCGATCAGCACCGCGTGCTTGCTGAAGTTGACCTTCGGGCCCTGTGAGTGGTCGGAGTCCTTGCTGACCACCCCGAGACCGGTGAACCCGCTCTCCGACGAGCCGATGGTGTCGGTCATGAACAGGTTCGGGAACTGTTCGAGGAACGCCTGCTTCACCGTCTGCGAAAACAGCGCCGCGTGGCTGGCCAATGCGAACAGCGACGACGTGTCGTAGCTGCCCTGCTTGTAGGCGTCCAGCAGCGGCACCCCCATCGCGTCGCCGGTGATGGTGAGGACGTTGACCCTCTCCCGCGCGACCGTGCGCCAGATCTCGTCCGGGTCGAACTGCGGCACGAACACCACGGTGCCGCCTTCGAACATCGCGCCGAACGCCGCCCACTGCGCGGCGCCGTGGATCAGCGGGGAGATCGGCAGGCGGACCATGCCGTTGCCCTTCTTGGCGTTCTCCGCCATCTCCCATTCGTCCTTGACCGGCTCGCCGGTGAGGTAGTTGAGGCCGCCGCCGAGCGCGCGCCACACGTCCTCGTGGCGCCACATCACGCCCTTGGGGAAGCCGGTGGTCCCGCCGGTGTAGAGGATGTAGACGTCGTCGGCACTGCGTTCGGCGAAGTCGCGCTCCGGCGACTGGGCGGCGATGGCCTCGTCGTAGGAGACTCCGGCGTATTCGACGTCGGAGCCGTCCTCGACGACGACGATCGTCTCGAGCTTCGGCGCGTGCGGGAGCACCTCGGCCACGATGGGGGCGTACTGCCGCTCGTGCACCAGCGCGACCAGGTCGGCGTTGTCTGCGATGTAGCGGACTTCCTCGAACACGTAGCGGTAGTTCACCGCCACCGAGATGGCGCGCAGCTTGTACGTGGCGAACATCGTCTCGAGCGCCTCGATCGAGTTGCGGGAGTAGATGCCGACGTGGTCGCCCTTGCCGACCCCCCGCGACGCGAGGTGGTGGGCGAGCCGATTGGCGCGCTCGTCGAGCTCCTTGTAGGTGACCCTCCGGTCGCCACAGATGATCGCCGTCCGGTCCGGCACGGCGTCGACGGCGTGCTCGAGAAGGTCTGCAACGTTCAGTGCCATGCGTTCAAAATTAGAACGCGTTCCTATTTTCCGCAACGGTCACATTCCGCGAGTTTCATAGCCGAATCGCATAACCTCCCGGAACGGCCCCTCGCCGCTGCCCGGACCGCCGCGGGTCGTCCCAAGAGTCCTACTCGGCGGGATTGCCGGTTGCGTAGGCCCGCGCCCACGGGTAGTCGGGCTTGCCGGTGGGATGGCGGCGCACCGCGTCGACCACCCAATAGCTGCGCGGCACCTTGTAGCCGGCGATCCGGGTCCGAATGTGGGCGTCGAGCGCCGCCAGGTCCGGCCCGGCGCCCGGGCGCAGCTGGACCAGCGCGCCGACGCGCTGGCCGAGACGCTCGTCGGGCAGGCCGACCACCAGGGCGTCGAACACGTCCGGGTGGGCCTTCAGCGCACCCTCCACCTCCTCGGGGTACACCTTCTCGCCGCCGGTGTTGACGCACTGCGACCCGCGCCCGAGCAGCGTGACCGTGCCGTCGGCCTCATAGCGCGCGTAGTCGCCGGGCACGACGTAGCGCACGCCGTCCACCTCGACGAATATCGACTCGGATTTCTCCGGGTCCTTGTAGTAGCCGAGCGGGACGTGACCGGCGCGCGCCATCCGCCCGACCGCGCCGGGCTCGGGCGCGACGAGCCTGCCGTCGTCGTCGATGAGAGCGGCCTGCTTCGTGAAAGCCACCCGCGGCCCCTGGGAATGGTCGCTGTCGCGGGCCACGAGCCCGACCCCGGTGAATCCGCTTTCGGACGAACCGATCGCGTCGGTCAGGACGACATTCGGGAAGGCCGCGACGAAGTCCTGCTTCACGGACTGCGAGAACAGTGCGGCATGACTGTTGACGGTGAGCAGCGAGGAGCCGTCGTACCGCGCCGCTCCCCCGGGTCCGGCGGCGTAGGCCTCGAGCAGCGGGCGGGCCATCGCGTCGCCGACGACGGTCATCGCCTGCACCCGGCGCCTCTGCACGGTGCGCCAGATCTCGTGCGGGTCGAACTGCGGCACCAGCACCACGGTGCTGCCGGTGAACAGCGCCCCGAAGGCGGCCCACTGCGCGGCGCCGTGAATCAGCGGCGAGATCGGCAGCCGCACCAGTGCCGGAGCGGCCTCGGCCTGGTTGGCGAGCTCCCATTCGTCGGCTACGTACTCCCCGGTGGCGAAGTTGATCCCGCCGCCGAGCGCGCGGAACACGTCCTCGTGCCGCCACATCACGCCCTTCGGGAACCCGGTGGTGCCCCCGGTGTAGAGGATGTAGACGTCGTCGCCGCTGCGCTCCGAGAACCTCCGATCCGCCGATTGCGCCGCCAGCGCGGCCTCGTATTCGGTTCCGGCATAACCTTTTCCGGACTCGTCGTCGATGACGACCAGCGTCCGCAGCTCGGGCAGCTCGGACAGCGCCTGCGCGACCTTGTCGGCGTACTGCCGTTCGTGCACGAGCGCGACGAGATCCGCGTTGCCGAACAGGTACCGCAACTCCTCGACCACGTAGCGGTAGTTGACGCTGATCGCGATGGCGCGCAGCTTGTAGGCCGCGAACATCGCCTCCAGCGTCTCGATCGCGTTGCGTGCATACACCCCGACGTGGTCGCCCGCCCCCACGCCGCACGCCGCGAGATGGCCCGCAAGACGATTGGCCCGCTCATCGAACTCGCGGTACGTGACCTGCCGCTCCCCGCATATCAGCGCCGTGCGCTCGGGCACCGCGTCGACGGTGTGTTCCAACAGATCCGCAAGATTCCACGCCATCCCCCCAAACTAGAACACCGTCCGATTCCTTGCTATCTCCGGAATGACCCGTGACGTGCGGTGGACGCACGTCACGGGTCATTCTGGAAGCAGGAAGGAGGGGCCGCGAGCAAACTAGAACGTGTTATTGTCCGGTGGCGGTCGAGCGTACGGCTCCCGCGTCGCGAACGAGAGGTTCACCCATGACGTCTGCCCCCTCGGCGAACACCGCCCCGCACGCGCTGGTGGAGCAGCGCGGCCACACCCTCATCGTCACCATGAACCGGCCGCAGGCGCGCAATGCGCTCACCGGCGAGATGCTGGAGATCATGGTCGAGGCGTGGGACCGGGTCGACTCCGATCCGGAGATCCGCAGTTGCGTGCTCACCGGCGCGGGCGGCGCGTTCTGCGCGGGCGCCGACCTCAAGGGCATGGCCAAGAACGACCCGGGCAAGGCGATGTCCCAGGGCGGCGGCTGGGACCCGGCGAGAATCCCCGGCCTGCTGAAGGGACGCAGGCTCAGCAAGCCGCTCATCGCGGCAGTGGAGGGTGCGGCCATCGCGGGCGGCACCGAGATCCTGCAGGGCACCGACATCCGCGTCGCGGGCGAGAGCGCCAAGTTCGGCGTCTCCGAAGCGCGGTGGAGCCTGTTCCCGATGGGCGGCTCGGCGGTGCGGCTGCCACGCCAGATCCCCTACACGGTGGCCGCCGACATTCTGCTCACCGGCCGCCACATCACCGCCGCCGAAGCCAAGGACATCGGCCTGGTCGGGCACGTCGTCCCGGACGGAACCGCTTTGGACAAGGCCCTCGAGCTCGCCGAGCTCGTCAACGCCAACGGCCCGCTCGCGGTGCAGGCCATCCTCAAGACCATGCGCGACACCGAGGGAATGCACGAGGACGCGGCCTTCGCGATCGACGCCGAGCTCGGTCTGCGAGTGTTCCTCAGCGCCGACGCCAAGGAAGGCCCGCGCGCGTTCGCGGAGAAGCGGAAACCGAACTTCCAGGGCGAGTAAAGCCCTCACGGGTCGTGGTGGCTGGGTTGGAAACCTTGCAGAATGTCCCAAGACATGCGTCCA
>JABFVX010000033.1 GCA_013362555.1 Mycobacteriaceae bacterium | reverse complement strand
CCCGGCCTGCCCGCCGCGCGGCGTCGTGACAAAGAGGAGGAGAAAGAGCACAACTCAGCCGACTACCTGAACTCCGATGAGCACTTGGACGACGCGATCGGCGAGCTGCCGTCGATCTATCGGCCCGTGGTGGACCGGTGACCTCAACCTGGCGTCTCGGCGACCTCGAATTCGTGGCCGCCTGGGAAGCGATGGGCGAAGATCTTCTGCCACAGCCGCTGTTCTACCGCTCCCGCACCGAGTCCTATGAGGACGCGCAGCGTGAGCAACGACAGGCGTTGGCTGACTATCACGCGCGCGCGGACGAGCGGCTTGCGGCCGCTTTGCGCGCCATCGCGCGCCCCGACCTCAAAGTGGAAGTGAGCGCCGAGAATTTCAGCGACCTCGACGACCCGAAGGGGCCGGTGCGCCTGCTTGCCGCCCGACTCGGCGACAACGGTTACGTCGTAACCCAGCTTCCCGGTGAAACCTCGCGGCACAGTGGCGGATTCACCATCTCGGAATGCGGTGCTCTGGAGCTGGCCGGCGTCGCGGTGCGGGGACTGCCGCTGGTCGGCGCGGGACGGAAACCCGAAATCGTGCTTCCGTCCGACGGCGTCGACCACCATCCGGCGGTACGAGCTCGCGCCGCCGGGTTCCGACAGGCGCCGGTGACCCACGTCGGGTTCATCGACGTTGTGCAGGGCAGTTCGGCTTTCGGCCCGCGCGGCATCACGCAGCGCCGCATCCGCTGGCGCGATCTCGTCGGCGACGGGCGCTATGTCATCACCGGCAATCCTGCGATCGCGGTGGGGGCGAACACCTCGGCCATGGTTGCCGCCGTGAACAACGCCATCGCCCACGTCGTGTCCGCCATTCGCGACGAGCGGTATGGCAGTGACTGATTCGGCACGGACAGGAGCAGGGTATGGGCACTGAGAGTCCGTGGACAGGTCTGCACGCTCAGGCGAAAGAGGGCAAGCTCACGTTCCACCCGCAGGCCGCCATCGACGCGGCCGAAGCCGTGAACAAGGCGGCGACGGGGCTGCAACAGATCGTCGGCAATCTCAATCAGCTGGAGCTGCAAGGGGATCCGTTCGGCGTCATCCCGGACGCGAAGATGGCGGTATTCAAGCACTCGGCGAGCCATCGGATGACCGAGCGCTTCCGCGAGCAGGCGCGGCTGCTGGCTCCCGTCATCGACAAGCACCTGACCACGCTACGCACGATGTTGGAAACCTTTTTGGTGGCGGGTGCGAAGTACGTTGACGCCGACGGATCGCAGAACAAGAGGTTCAAGCAGCTCAGGGACGGATTTCCCGACAAGAAGATTTCCAAGCTCAAAGTGTCCGACAAGGACTGGCATGCTATCGAAGCGGCTGAAAAACGTCGCGGTAGCAAAGGAAAAGACGTCAGCACCGGCAATGTGTCCTCGGACGCGGGAGAGTCCGAAAAGCCGATCGACGCCTTCGAATACTATGCCGCCCTGTCTGCTTACCCGTCCGCGTCGGCGACCTGGAACGACCTGAACAGCCTCTACGAAACGATGAAGCCGCGTCACGTCGGCCAGGTGGGATCCTGGTGGCTGCGACTTGCGCAGAAGGCGCGTGAAGTAGACGAGGGCCTGGGCGCCGACCTTGCCAAGGCGTTTCGGAACTGGCAGTCCGATGGCGCGACCGCCGCACTCACCGCGGCGGCGAAGTACCGCGCAGGCCTCGTGGAACTGGGCCAGTCGATGAACCTCACTGGGCGGGTGTTGGCCAACTCGGAGGGATGGTTGGCGACCACGCAGTCGTATCTCCCGAAGGTCGATGCAGCCACCGCGGCGCCCAACGGGTATCCACACCAGCGGCAGGCAAAGCTGGAGAAGCAGCTCACCAAGTATCGACACCATTACCAGGCTCACTATGTCAAGGAGTTCGAGCCCGCTTCCAAGCACGTGCCCAAGGTGCCAGGGCTCACCTTCGCGCTGCCTGGCGACCCCCAGTTTCCGTGGCAGCAGCCAGACAAAGACGGGGGACCGAAGGTCAACCCCGGAGCCGGTGACACGAAAGGAAACACGCCGGGGACGGGCGACACCAAGGGAGACACGCCGGGGACGGGGGACACCAAGGCGGGCCAGAACGGAAATGGCCAGAACGGCAATGGTCAGAACGGCACTGGTCAGCAGGGGACCGGCCAAGAGCTGCTCGGCATGGTCAGCACGCTGCTACAGACAGCAGGACAAGTCGTGCAGCAGATCGGCATGGCCGCGCAGACCATGCACCAGCCGACCCTCGGTCAGCCAGGCGGGCCGGACCAGGGCAAGTCGCGCCCACAGGCCGGCGACCCGACGGAACGCAAAGGCGGGGGCGGTGGCGGCGGCGGTGGAGACGGAGCCGCGAAGGCGGCGGGCCCGGATCACACCCGAACCTACCCGGCGAAACTGTTCCCGCGAGCAGGCGCTCCTGCGGAGACCGACACCGCCGCGGCCCAGCCGCGCGACCCTGGTCAGGTGGTCGCGGGTGCACCTGGGACGCCGGGCATGGGTGCGATGCCGCCCGGGGTCCACAGCCCGGGACAACAGGGGGCCGAGCACAAGCGGCCACAGTTTCTCGCTTCGACGGAGAATCTGCACGAAGTGCTCGGCGATGACCAGACCACCTATCGACCGGTTGTCGACCGATGAGCCATCCGTGGAATCGACCAACCTGGAGTCTTAGCGACCTCGAGTTTCTGGTCCGCTGGGAGCAGCTCGGCGACGAGCAGCTGCCTGAGCCGCTGTGGTTCACAAGCCGCGCCGAGTCCACCGACGACTACCGCCGGGCCTATGCCGAAATGCTCGAGCACGTCAGGCACAGCGAGGATGCAGAACTGGCGGTCGTGTTCCGCGTGCTGGCTCAGCCGGAAATCCGGGTGGGGGTGCGCGGCATGAGCGTCGCCCGGGATCCGGCGGACAGCGATCAGGCGGGGCCTGCGGTTCGGCTCTATCTCGCGGCATTGGGCGAGCATGCCTACGTGGTGACCCAGCGCCCAGGAGAAACGATATGGCACACGGCCGGCTATCGAATTTCGCAGTGCTCCCCACAGGCGCTGGGCCGTACCGTGGTGAACGCCCTGCCCGCCACCGGCCCGGGCACGCTGCGAGACACCGTGTTGCCCGACCATCCCGATCGCCCCGTCGGTCTCGCCGCGGAAAGCGGCATGGACTACGGCTACGGGCGTTCGTCGTTTCAGGACTCCTTCGACACCAGCACGACTGATCGGGGTGCGGAATTTCTCGCGACGCCGATGGGGTACGCGGGCGGCATCGAAATATCCTCGGGGCAGTCGGCATACGGCTCCTCCGGTTTGACCGAGCGAACCATAGAATGGGTCGACCGTCTCGGCGACGGCCGTTATGCCGTCGTCCGGGACTATCCCCATCCGAGGGTGGCGAAAGCTGTCGATGCCAAGTCTTTCGCCGCCTTGGTCGAAGACCAGATCGAAGAGGTGCGTCTGGTCATGCTCGACGAAGACCGCGCCGTAGGCCGCTGACCATGACCTCCGTTCCGGAGGTTTGAGAGACGCGAGGCAGCAGAAGGAGATTGGCGCATGAGCCGCACCTGGCAGTTCGACGATTTCGAGTTTCATGTCCGGTGGGGCGACCGCACCGGAGAAGATCTGCCGGTGCCGTTGGTCATCACGACCCGGATCCAGGAACACGAGGCGATACTCGCGCAGGCGCGCCGAGTGCGGGCTGATCTCGCCGCCCGCCCGGACGCGGAGATCGATGCCATGTTCACGGCTATCACCAAGCCGGATGTGGTCGTCGTCGGGTGGGGGTTGGACAGCCGGGACATCGAGAAGCCGCAAGCCCACATTCGAGTGCGGGCCAGCCGTACCGGGGACCGGGCCTTCGTCATCACCCAGCAGCCCGGCGAAACGATGTGGCACGCGGCTGGGTTCACCGTCGAAGAACGCAATCCCTCGGCCCTTGCCGCGGCTGTCGTCGCCGCCCTCCCGGAGACGAATCCGGGTCGATTGGGAACGGTGGCCCTGCCAGGCCCGGCGACGGAGCAATCGATGGACTTCACTTATCGCGAGCATCGTTTTCAAGACCGGAAACAAGACAGCTCGAGCGCTCGCACGAACGCCTTGCTGACCGGACAGCGCGGAATGGTCGGCCGCATCGAGATCGCCCAGGGGCATTCGGAATTCGGCCCCTCCGGCCGAATGGAACGCCGGATTCACTGGGCGGACATGGTGGACGACGGCCGGTACATCGTCAACGAAGCCGATCCCGGACGGGCGCAGGCACTCGACGCCGCAGCCCTCATCGCATTGGTCAACGACCAGATCGAGGAAGTCCTGCTGGTCTTGCGCGACGAACGCCGCTCCCTGCCCCCGATCCCGGGCTAGCCCGCAACTGTATCTGGAGTACCGGCAGTCGACATGCAATCATGAACCAGAGTGTTCTTGGTGAGGAGCGTGTCCGGTGGCCGGTGATAAAGATGTGTGGCAGCAGATCAGCAACGTGGTCCGCGGCGGCACTGTCGAGATCGGCGAACACACCGCCCGCGACGCGGCCCGGGCCGCCTACGCCGCGGCACTGCGGCTGCGAGCGATAAAACCCATGGACATGCGCATCTCGGCCGCGAATTTCGGGACTCAGGCCGGCAATGTTCTGCGGGATGACTTCGTCGCTGAGACAAAGCAATTGAATAAGGTTCTCGACAAGCTGATCAAGAATATCGAGCACATGGGCGAGATGTTCATGGCTGCGGGCGGACTCTACGCGGGCAGTGAGGCGGGTTCGGCGGCCGCCTTCAAGAAGCTCGGTTCGGGCGCCGGGGCGCACGCATGGCTGGACAAGCTCGTCAAGAGATACTCCGGCGGCGATCACCCCGCGGACAACACCGCCAAGACGTTCGCCGATGACCACGATGCGGGTCGTCAGGACAAGCCGCTGGATCTGGGAAAATCCAAGAAAGGACTTGATTCCCAGGCGCCGACGGAACTACCGCCGGACAAAGGCATGGACATACAGAAGTTCGTCGATATCGGCAAGAACATCTACCCGGATCCTGTGCAGTGGGACTCGATGAAGTGGCTTAGTCTGGCCCGGGGCATCGAGTTGATGGTCAATGATTTCGGGACCGATGTCAAGAAGCCGTTCGGTGAATGGAAGAGCGATCATGGCAAGGCGTCGGCGAAGAATGCTGTGGAATCGTTCACGGAGTCGTTGAACACCGTAGCGATCCGCGCCAGTGCGATGGGGCAGACGCTTGCCTATACAAATGGATGGCTCGAAGGCACTAAACTCTGCATGCCGTCGAGCACCGAAGTGGCCAATAAGATACAGAACATGGGCCAGGGGATCGGCCGATTGCTGAGCGGCCACTTGGACGAAACGTTCGAGACCATTGGGCACGGCGAGCACACGCTCAACTGGATTCGGGACCACTATGAGATGTACTATCGCAAGCCTTTCATGGCCACAAAGATTCCACAGATTCCGGCCGTAAAGGTGACGCAGCCGACCGGCCCGATCGTCAAACAGAAGAATCCCGGTCCCGGGGGCACCACCAAGAGCGCCAACCCCAAGGGGCAGAACCCGAAGGGCAAGAACGAAAAGAACGATCCGAAGAAGCACGTGCCGAAGGAGATTCGGCCCGGCGTAGATGCTTTGGACAAGGGCGCCGAAAATGTCAAAGACGGCATCGACAAGGTCAACAAGGGCAAGGAGCGGATAGACAAGGCCCGCACGGCTATCGGGACCGCGAGGGACAGGATCGCGAACGCGAAGGCCGCGATTGCCCAGGCCTACGCCGACTACCGGGCGGGCAGGATAACCCAGGAGGAGGCCACCAAACGGATCCTGGCGGCCAACACCCAGATCACCGCGGCCAAGAACGCCATCGTGACCGCTCGCAAAGAAATTCAGGCCGGTCGCACGGAGATCAAGAAGGGCGTCGCAGAGATCAACACTGGTGACCGGATGATCAAGGCCGCTACCGAACACCTGCGCGACGTCGAGAAGAAGGCGCCGAAAGACGTCGACAAAGCCGCCGAAAAGGCCATCAAGGAAGCAGAGAAGGTCAACGCCGGCCGCGACAAGGCCTTGAAGCTCGCCACGGAAACCGAGACGTCCGCCAAGGAACTGGACGCCAAAGCGGCCGAACAGATCAAGGCCGCAGGCGACACCGACGCCCCGCAGCCGCTGGTGACGGACAGTTCGGTGAAGCCCGGTGCGGGGGACCCCAACCAACCCGGCGCGACTGGTACGACGACTCCGGGCGGCACCGGCACGACCACCCCCGGCCAGACCGGCGCCACCACCCCTGGCCAGACCGGCGCCACCGCCCAGAACGCGGGCTCGCAGCAGAGCGGGGCTAACGGCATGCAGCAGGTCGCCGGAATCCTGCAGCAGGTAGGTGGATTCGTGCAGCAGGCAGGGCAGGGAGTTCAAGGGCTGATACAGGCGGGCATTGCGTCAGGACTGCCGCAGACCCTGGACAACCTCGTCAAGCATGGGACGGAAGCGATCGACCAGGCGCTGCATCCCGGCGGTGGCGGCGGTGGTAGCGGCGGCGGGGGGCCGACAGGACCTGGCGCTCCGGACCAGACTCGGGTGTATCCGGCAAGCCTGTTCCCTAGAGTCGAAGGCGTCCCGGCGGAAGGGGTGCGGGTCGGCGGCCCCCAACCCGGGCAGCAGCCGATGGGGGGGACGCCGGGCGCGCCGAGTAACGCTGCCGGGGCAGGCCATGGCCAAGGGCAGGGCCAGGACCATAAACGCCCGAAGTACCTCAACAACCTCCAGCACCTCGACGAGGTACTGGACGACACTCCGACCGTGTACAAGCCGGTGATCGACCGATGACGGCGATGCGGTTCGATCCTTTCGAGTTTTCTGTGCGGTGGCATGCACACACTGGGGAAGACCTGCCGGAGCCCTTGACCATCGTGACCGACTTCGACTCGTACGACGAGTTTCGTCGGGAACGTGATCGGGTGCTCGACGCCGTTGCCGCTGAGTCGGATCCGGACCAGGCAGCCGTGTTCGCTGCGTTGACCGACGCGGATATGGCGGTTGTCGTGGTGGGATTTCAGACCGAATCGGCGGACACGCCCGCGCGGTCCGTTCGCGCTTACGGCGTCCGCAGTGGCGGACGGTCGCTGATAGCCACCCAGCAGCCGGGCAAGACGGTCCGCGACGCTGCGGCGTTCACGGTCACCGAGCACGACTCGAACCGATGGGCAGCGAGCCTCATTGCGGCACTGCCGCAGACGGCGGCCGGTCGGCGGGGTCCGGTGTCGCTGCCCGACCCGGATGCCGGGGTGGACGGCTTGGACTACTCCTACGGCCGGTCGAGTTTCCGGGACGACGACCGGGACGACATCATGTCCGCGGCGCTGCTGGCGGCGCCAGTCATTGCGTCAGGCGCCATCGAAATCCGGCAGATGCGTTCGGTTTTCGGGCCGTCTGGGCGAGCGCGGCGACGGATCACGTGGTGCGATGTGGCCAACGACGGTCGCTACGCCATTCTGGCTCGCCCGCCGTACACGGCCAAACCCGCGGACCCTGAGATCCTCACCGCATTGCTGAGCGAAGAAATCGAGGAGATACAGCTCGCGATCGATGATGACCGACGCAGCGTGCCGGGGTAGGCGGGGTCTAGCCGGAGCAGCGGCCCTCTGACAAGATGTACACACCAGTTCGTCAGCAGGAGTACCCATGGCGCCCAAACACGATGTTTGGCAATACCTCGCCGAGCAGGGGGCGGCGGGCAAAGTGTCGTTTCCTACCGATGCCGCCGACGACGTCGCCACGGCCATCACCGCGGCGCTGGCAGCGTTGGGATACCTCAAGCTGGCCGAACTAGATATGGGCAATGGCAGTTTCGGCAATCCTGGCAATAATGCGGGCAGTGAAATCCTGGCCCGGTTTCAGGCGCAGCGGAACGCCGCCGTCACGACGTTGGAACGCCACCACAAGACTCTTGAGCACATGATCGACGCCTTTATCAAGGCGGGAAAGCTGTATCGCGGCACTGACGCACACGGCAAGAAAGAGTTCAAGAAGATCAAGGATTTCGTGCTGTCGGAATCCGACAAGAATCGCTACGGCGCGCAGGACACGTTCGAGGACAGCTCCGAAAAGGACGAGGGCAACCGATACGACGAGGGCGGAGCGGTCAACAGCAAGGAGACGAAGAAAGCTGGGGCCAATCCGTACCAGCAGTGGGACCAGATGGACGGCTCCGAATACGGGGAGGAAATGATCGCGCCGTGGGCGCCGGACCCGCCCGGTGCGGCGAGCATGAGCTGGGCGGCGCTGGCCAACCTCGGCAGCTCGATCAACGCGGGCCCGCTGCGGACGGCGGCCCGCGGATGGATGCGGCAGTCGGCCCGGATCCAGCGGATTGCCAACACTATGGGCAGAGACGCCCGCACCGCGATGGCGGACTGGGAAGGGCTCGGTCAGCGGCAGGCTGCCACGTTTGTGCAGACCTACGTCGGCGAGCTCAAAAGCCTCGGGCTGCAGATGCGCGCGGTAGGCGAGTTGTTGGCCTTCAGTGCGGGCTGGCTGGAGGAGGCAGCGCCGCTGATGCCCCGGTCGTCCACGCCGACGACGGGCGATGGAAACTCGGATGGATCATGGGGTGACATCCGGACCCACGACGGAGCCCTGCTGGCGGGCAGCGGCGACTACGTGAGCGCCCTGCTGTCCACGATTCGCGCCAACTACGACGGGTGGTACCGCAAACCGTTCACCGTGGTCGGTCACCATGTCCCCAAGATCCCCGAGCATAAGGCGATGGCGGTGCCGAAGGGGTTCACCACCGATTTTCCAACCAGCAGAAACCCGAATAGCAAGTACCCGAACGGCAAGGTTCCCGGCAGCAACAACAATCAGCAACCGCAGGGTACGACGACTGTGCCCGCGGCCGTGAAGAACGGCATCACAAAACTCACCGCGGCCGAGAAAAGCGTGCAGACCGCGCTGACCAAGCTCCAGAAGATCGCGAACCGGATGCAAGCCGGAATCAACAAGATCACCGAAGGCTACCGCTTGATGCAAGCCGGTCAGACCGATCGAGGTGCGGCCTTGATTCGCCAGGGCCAAAAGGAGATTCGCGAAGCCCGCACGGACATGACAGCGGCCCTCAAAGACGTCGACAAGAAGGAGAAGGCGGTCCGGGACGCCGCAAAGGCCCTGGGTTTGGCGGCGAAAGGTTCACCTGCGGCAATCCAGAAGTACGCGAAACAGGCCGCGGGTCAGGCGGAGACCTTCCTCAAATCGGCCGAGAAGGCGGAAGGGCAGTACAAGAAATACCTGAAGGGCGCCGAATCCGCATATACCCAAGGCAACAACATCCTGTTGTCTGCCAGTCAACAGGGTTCGGGAGCGCTGCCCAATGCGCCGCAGACCGTGGGCAAGGCCCAACCTGGCTTGTTCGGGTCCATCCAGGGGAATCAGACGGCCGCGAATCAGGCGGGGACGCCTCAGCAGCAGTTCAACCCGGCTCAGTACGCCCAGCAGATGGCGCAACAGTACGGGCAGACCGCAGGCTACGATCCGACAGCCGCCGCCCAATCCCAGTATCCCGCTGCGACATCCGGCGACCAAAGCGCGAGTCAACTCGCCGGTTTGGCGCAGCAGGCGAGCGGTCTGGGGCAGCAAGGCCTGCAGGACGCACTGCGGGCGGGTCAGCAGCCAAGTGCGGCGGCGCTGCAGAACGCGGCTGCCGCCATGGCGCACGGAGGGCCGACTGACAAGATCCCCCCGCACGGCGGCGGCGGTGGCGGCGGCGCGGGTGCGGCGCCGGAGCCCCTTCGGGACTACGCGGCGAAACTGTTCCCCCGCAGCGGTGTTCAAGTCTCCGCGGGCATGCAGGCGAGCGCCACGTCGGCGATTCAGGGGCAACCCGGCTCCGGTCAGCCCGCGGCGAGCCAGCCTGGTCCCGCGGGCCCGGCGGGCAGTCCCGGCGCCGGTCACGGTGCAGGCGGCGGTGCCCAGGAACGCAAACGCCCCAAGTACCTCCAGTCCACCGAGCACCTGGACCAGGCCC
This sequence comes from Mycobacteriaceae bacterium, assembly GCA_013362555.1. Taxonomy (GTDB): domain Bacteria; phylum Actinomycetota; class Actinomycetes; order Mycobacteriales; family Mycobacteriaceae; genus JABFVX01. Next base: position 6,034 of record JABFVX010000033.1, on the reverse strand, counting down.
TTGGCGACGCTCCCGACGTATTCAAGCCGGTAATCGACCGCTGACCCACCGAACGTGCACCCGTTCCGCGTATCTGTCCCGCAGATACGCGGAACGGGTGCAACGTCATCGATGTCGGCCGAGTCGGCGGTGCTTGTGCTGCTCAGGCCGGCGGGTGGCTACGCCTGCGCCGCCGCCGCGGCGCGCGGTTCGTCAGGTGTATGACGATTCTCCGCGCTGAACTTCCGCCCGCGTCGGATTCGTCCGGGAATTCGGTCTCGACGCGACCGGTGCGCCGGATGGTCAGCGGAAGCGGGTTCCGGCCGCGGCCGTGGCGGTAGATATTCAGGTTCCGAATTACTCGGCCGCTGCCGTCGTAGCCGACGCCGGCCCAAATCATTGCGCGCGGCCCGATGCCGCGGTTCTGGAGTTCGTTCGCGAGGGCTTGGCATTGGGGGAGGAGCGGGCAGTCGTTGCACACGGCAACGGCTCGCTGCCATGCTTCCGGGCCGCCGACGTCGATATCCCATTGGTCCGGGCGTTCGGCGCAGGGCGGCTGCATTTTAGTGTTCACCGAATTTTCCCGCCGTGCCGGCTGTCGAACCGCCGCCGCACTGTTGTTCATCACGTCCAACACTCCCACTCGCGCACGCAACACAGTGATCTATCCGCCCGATCTCGTGAAATACGACCTGGTCGAGTACGAGTAACCGGTCGAGCCCACCGGGCGGTATTCAAATAGCCGCGCTACAAGCGGCATCGACCAGCGATGCGGCAGGATTCCCGATCAATCGGGCACGCAATTTGTATCGTACTGATGGATGCGCACCGTCGCATCCTATTCCGCAATTGTTGTCCGCGACTCAGATGTCCTCCAGTTTCCGCAGCGTGACCAGGCCTGCGGTGGTGTGCTGATCCAGCGCCATTAACGCGGCGCGCAACTCGACCGGTTGCCAGTCGCCGTCGACGGTACGCAGCCGGACCACGCCGTGCGTGCGACCGCGCGCCAGGCCGCGCGACATTTCCCGCGCGGCATCGATGTCGTCCGGATGTAACGCGGGTTCGGGTTCACCGGGAAGTAATAGCCATGCGATATCGGGCATGGGCTCGCCGACCCACCGAATAATCTTCAGCGTACGGAGGTTCACAATGGCGCGGAATTCGCCGTCTTCGGCGGATGCGGCCAGCATGTTGTGTTCGAGCACCATCGGCGGCGGCGCCGCGGGAGTTTCGGCGGCGGCGCCGATATCCTGGGTGATGCCGCGAATAAGCCGTTCGCCCGGTTCGATACTGGATTCCACCGCACGGCAGGCGAAGTGGGCGGCGCGCAGCGCGCCGTCGTCGCGGCGTAGTGTCCACACCGCTTGGTGCTCGAAACCGATTTCAGCCCGGACTATTCCGGCCAGCGCCTCGCCTTCGTCGCGGTTGGTGACCAAGCGGGTGAATGCACCCGCGATCGCCTGTTCATTGGCGCGGTCCGCGGGGGACACGCCGTAGAGGTCGAGCAGGTCGTCACTGCGATTCGACTTGCCGGTGGTGAGATTGAAGCACCACGCCCCAGCCGGTTCCGGTTCGGGGACAGCGTCGTCGGCGGGCCCGAACCACATCTGCACACCGTGCAGTTCCCCGGTCTCGATCAGCAGCGGCTTCGCCAGGAGAATCCTGCGCCCGTCCGTGGTGGGCCGGCGCAGCGCTCGCGGATTGACGCCGAGATCGCGCACCATCTCCGAAACGAATTCCATGCTGCGCGCACTGCGCAGCACTTTATGCAGCGGGACATACGGTTTCGGCGCATTGCCGATCGCGATGAGCGACGGATCCTTCCCGCCGAAGGTCTCGATAATCAGCCAGCCGCCCATGACGCCAGGGTAGCGGGAAGCCCCCGCCCAGGACAGACGCACGCCTTTTTGCCAAACGCACCGAAAGCAGTCAACTATTTTCGGTGCGTTTGGCTAAAAGGCGTGCGCCTGAGTTAGACGGCTTGTGCGACAGTGGAACCGGCGGGCGGGTGCACCACGCCGACGAAGCCCTTCGACCTCAGGTCGTAGGTGTGCTGGGCTACGCGGTCGCTGGAGTTGCCCTCGATGACCGTGACGGAGCTGCCGGAGCGGGCCACCACGAGGCCGATATGGTGCTGACCGGGGAAGATGATCATGTCTCCGGGGCGGGCGCTGCCGACGCCGCCGTCGAGGCCGTACCTCTGGGCGTCCGACCACACGTCCGGAACGTAGTTCTTGTTGCGCCACGGGACATTGATGCCCGCCTGTTTCCACGTCCACGTCGCGAACGAGGCGCACCAGGCGTCGTCGATGTTGTACGGCCTGCCGGGCACGTGGTCCTCGCCGCCGATCTCTTTGACGCCCAGGGCCAGTTCGTGTTTGGCCGCGTTTATGGCGTTGCCGACCGCGCCCACCGAGGCGGTCGGGACGTACTCTTCCTTCCCGGTCCACGGCGTCGGTCCCGAATAGGTCGACACCGCGGGCCGGTAGGTCGTGCCGCTCGGCGCGGAGGTGTAGGTCACGGGCGTCGAGTTCCGCACCTGGCGCGCCTGCGTCTCGATGTCCGACGACGCCGACTCGACCGAGTCGTGCACGTCGCCGACCGTACGCAGCACTGCCCGCATCAGGCTGTACTGCAAGGGAATCGAGATGTACGGGTTGCCGTCGGTGGGGCCGGGGGTGTTGTCGATCTGGTAGTTGAGTGCGTTGACCTTGGCCACGATGCCCGTGTAGGTCAAGTTCGACAGGTTGAACGTCGCCACCGACGAGTTGTCGACCTGCCCGTTCTTGTCGTGCAGCTCCGCCTTCTCGGACTTCACCTCGCCCAGGCGCGACCCGTAGTCGTCGGCCATGACGGCGTTGTTCTCCTTGTCCTCCAGCCCGTCGGCCTTGAGCAGCTTCGCCTTGCGCAGCTGGTCGAGCACATCCGGCTGCGAGTCGCCTTGACCGGAGGCCAGCAGCAGCACCGACCGGTGCACCGCCTCCTCGGCCAGCCCGATGAGCTCGTGCAGCCCAGGCGTGACTCCGGCCGGTGGATCGTGGATATCCACCGCCAGGTCGGCAAGCGTCGTAGGACTCATCGCTTTCGAGTATCCGACCTTCCCGAGTCTGGGAACAGCCCCGTACACCTTCTCCGCCGACCTCCAAAATGACCCGTGAAGTGCGGTGTTGAATTGCACTGCTCGCGAGGCCCTGCGGTGTTACGCAGGCTGCCTCCTCGGGCCGCCGTCTCGCAGCGCGGACGACGCAACTGATGAGTCGTTCTGGACTTTGCTTCAGGTTGCGAGGGTGCGGGAGACGGCGTCGGCCACCACGTCGCTCATTCGGCAGTGCGTCTCGTAGGCGGCGCGCTGGAGTTGGGAACCGTTGCCCCGCAGGAGGAGCTTGCGGAGCAGATCGCGAGTGCGGGTGAGGTCGCCTGCCGCGTCGAGTGCGGGCGCGAGGTGCGCGAGCAGCGCGTTCACGACGTCGGCCGCCGGCGCGGGTCGCCAGGTGAGGGGGTGCACCAAGTCGTCGTGCAGGCCGGAGCGGCTCGCCCGCCACATCGCCAGCCGGAGCAGGTCGGTGCGCACCGGGTCCGGGGGCTCGCCCGCCTGCCAGGCGCGGGCCGCGGTGTCCACCAGCGCACGGACGAGCGCCGCGAGCAGGACGGTGTCGTCGGCATGCAGGCACACGTCCGCTACCCGGATCTCCACCGTCGGATAGTGCCGCGAGAGCCGGGCGTCGAAGTAGATCATGCCTTCGTCGAGCAGCACGGCTGTGCCGACCAGTGCCGCCACGTCGCCCTGGTATTGCTGTGCCGTGCTGAACAGTTCCGTCGGGCCGCTGGAAGGCCACCGGCCCCAGACCTGCTGGCGCCAGCTGGCGTAGCCGGTGTCGATTCCTTGCCAGAACGGCGAATTCGCGCTCAGCGCAAGCAATATCGGCAGCCACGGCCGGATCCGGTCCAGTACGCCGACGCCCTCCTCCGGCGAGGTGACGTCCACATGCACATGGCACCCGCAGGTGAGCTGCTCGTCGGCGGTCAGCGCGTAGGCCGTGGACATCTGTCGGAACCGTGTGGAGGGGGTGAGCGAAGGCCGCACGGGCACCGGCGATGTCGCCAGCGCCGCCACTTCGGCGCCGAATGCCTGGGCAGCGCTGGCCGCCCGGGACCGGGTTTCGCGCACCTGTTCGGCCAACCCGTCCAGCGACGCGCACGGCCGAGTGCCGATCTCCACTTGCTGACGCTGCAACTCTGAGTTCAGGTCGTCGCCGCGCTTCCTGCCCAGCGCGATGACCGACGCGGCGACCGAGATCGGCGCCCCGTGCACCCGGTCGACGAGCAGCAACTCCTCCTCGACCCCGACCAGCCGCGCAACCATCACACCAGTCTGCCGCGACAGACGCACGCTTTTTCGCCAGACGCACCGCAAATGGTCGACTATTCGCGGTGCGTTTGGCAAGAAGGCGTGCGTCTGTGGATCTCACGGCAAACGGGTGAGGATGCAGTGCTCGGTGGTGACCCAGCGGTCGCGGGAGACTGGGAGCTCGGATTCGACGGTGACGGCGCCGTCGTAGGCGAGCGTGCGGGTCACCCGCAGCGGGCCGGTCAGCACCACGCGTTCGCCGTCGAGTCGGCCGTAGTACGGAATGCCGTCGTCCTGGAACGGGCCCAGGCTGTGGAACAGCAGGCTGCGCAGGCGTGCGGTGCCCGGCTCCGCGTCGATGAATTCGTAGCCCGCGGAGACCGTTTCGGCGGAGCAGCTGACGCGCTCGTGGCGCCAGGTATGGATCAGCAGCGAGCCGTCCTCACTCCACGTGAAGCATTCCTCGCCGGTGACCTCGCCTTTCGGCTCGGCGGACCCGTCGAAGGTCGCGCCGGTCACGTCCCAGCTTCCGATCAGGAAGTCGAGGCCTTCACTGACGGTACGGGGTGCAGTCCGCAGGCACGCTGTGTCCATGGTGTCGCTCCGATCTCTATGGCGACATCATCTGGCCTCGACTCGACGTGCGCATTGCCGCATAGTGCACTGTGCTTGACGGTCAGCGCACGCTCAGGCGGTACTGGGCCGGTGTGAGGTGATAGGCCGCGCGGAAGGCGCGGGTGAAGTGCGGGGCGTCGGTCAACCCCCAGCGCGCCCCGATCGCGTGCGCGGGCCTGGTGTCGTAGCGCGGATCGGCCAGTTCGCGCCTGCACTGCTCCAGCCGCTGGGCCCGGATGTAGGACGCGACGGTCATGTCCTCGTCCTGGAAGATGCGGTGCAGGTAGCGCACGCTGATCCGGTGGGCCGCCGCGATTCCCGCCGGGCCGAGCCCGGGGTCGCCGAGGTGTTCCTTGATGTAGAGCTTGATCCGCGCAGGCAGCGACTCGGTCGGTGCCGCCGTGCTGCACAGGCCGACCAGCAGATCGAGAGTCACCTCGCCGAGCAGGGCGCCTTCGGCTTCGGTGTAGTCGTCGCCGTTGGCGAGCACCGTGTCGAGGTGTGCGGCGAGCACCACGCCGAGCCCGCGGTGCATGCGCAGCGGCGCCCTGGTCAGCCGCTCGACGCCGCCGACCCGGGCCAGCATCACCGTGCGCGGCACCTGCACCGTGAGGTAGTCGCCGCGCTCGCGAGTGCCCCAGCACCGGAACGGCGACGACGTGTGCATGAGTGACGCCGTCCCGGGATCCATGGACGTCTGGATGCCCTCTTGTTCCACTCCCGCCGCACCGCCTCGGGCCCAGTCGAACTGGATCATTTCCGGATCGGACTGCCGCACTTGGCGTTCGGTGCGGCTCACGGTGAACGACGGCAGCCACAGCGACGCGATGCGCACCGGGCCCAGCTCCAGGACGTGCAGCCCGGCCCGGAAGTCGCGCTCGTGCTCGCTGCGCATGTAGGAGGGCACGTGGTTCGCGGTGGCGAGGTCGAACCACGCGGAGAAACGGTCCGGGGGATCCAGCACCTCGGTGTCGAATCGCAACGAATCCACTGACAACACACCTCCGCCGCGGTGCCCGCTGTGCCTCGTCCGATCCGGGACCGTGCCCCGATCCTAACCGGACCGGCCGCGCCGCGCCTACCTGGTCAGCG
>JABFVX010000331.1 GCA_013362555.1 Mycobacteriaceae bacterium | reverse complement strand
GGTGTAGCCACGCGCTTCGGGTGTGGGAGTGGTGCGCTATTGCCAGATGTCGCCGAGGGCGGCGGCTGTCGTGGGTGGCGGAGCGGGGATTTCGGGGTTGGAGCGGGAGAAGCGGGGAGCCGGGGCGTGTTGGGCTGTGCCGTTGATGTCAACGATCGAGCCGCGGGCGGCCAGGTGTTCGTCGGAGGTGGCCTCGGTCATGGTGAGGACCGGGGTGACGCAGGCGTCGGTGCCGTCGAACACCGCGGCCCACTCGTCGCGGGTGCCGGTGGCGAAGCGCTCGGCGAAGGTCTTGCGCAGCGTCTCCTGGCCGGACGGGTCGTGTTGGTGCGGCAGTTCGGCCGGGTCCAGGCTCAAGCCGCGCAGCAGCTCGGCGTAGAACTGCGGCTCGATCGCGCCGACCGCCATGTGCTTGCCGTCGGCGGTCTCGTAGGTGTCGTACCAGGCCATGCCGGTGTCGAGCATGTTGGCGCCGCGCTCGTCGGTCCACATCCCGACGCCGCGGAAACCCCAGATCAGGTGAGACAGCGCAAGGGTGCCGTCGACCATGGCCGCGTCGATCACCTGGCCCCGTCCCGAGGTCTGTCGCTCCACGAGAGCGGCGAGGATGCCGAACACCAGGAACATCGAACCGCCGCCGAAGTCGCCGACGAGGTTCAGCGGCGGAACCGGGCGCTCGCCTTTGCGGCCGATGGCGTTGAGCATGCCGGTGAGCCCGATGTAGTTGATGTCGTGACCAGCCTGGTCGGCGCGCGGCCCGGTCTGGCCCCATCCGGTCATCCGGCCGTAGACCAGCCGCGGGTTGCGGGCCGTCACGGCGTCCGGGCCCAGGCCCATCCGCTCGGTGACGCCGGGCCGGAATCCTTCGATGAGCACGTCGGCCTTCTCCAGCAGTCCGAGCACCTGCTCCAGCTGGGCCGGATCCTTCAGGTCCGCGGCGACGACGGTGCGGCCGCGCAGCACCGCGGCGTCCACTCCCGCGCCCACCGGCCCCGGCCGCTGCACTCGCACCACGTCCGCGCCGAGATCGGCGAGCAGTGTCGCCGCGTGCGGACCGGGGCCGATGCCCGCCAACTCGACAACACGAATTCCGCTGAGCGGCCCGGCCATGGACTACCTCCGTTGGTACCTGTGACAACGGGTCAAGCCTACGTGAACCATGGTTAACTTATCTAGAGCTCACGGGATGCGGCGGTAGAAGTCGAGGGCGTTGTCGGCGAGCACTCGGGGGAGGTCATCGCCGACCACGTCGGCGATGAGGTCGATGTCCTGGCGGCGGAACGCGCGCGCGGCGCGGGCGGCCGGGAGGTCTGCCCCGAATATCAGCGCGCCTGGGTTGACCGCGTGAACGCGGGTCAGGGCGTCGGCGATGTCCAGGTTCTCGAGCCTGCCGAAGCCGCTGGCCTTCACCCGAAGGCCACGCTCGACCATGCGCAGCACGGTCGGCAGCCCCTCCTCGGACATGCCGAGATGGTCCACGCACAGCAGCGGCAATTTGGCCACGACCGGCTCCAGCGAGGCGATGGTCGACCCGTCGACGTACATCTCGACGTGCCATCCGACCAGGTCATACGCGCGAATCGCGTGCTGGGTCATGGCGACGATGTCGATAGCGGCGCGGCGCAGGTTGAACCGCATGCCGCGCACTCCGGCGGCGTCGAGGGCGAGGATGTCGTCGTCGGTGGCGTTGAGCGGCAGCTGCGTCACGCCGACCCAGCTGGGGCCGAGCTCGGCCAGCGCGGCGGTGAGGTATGTCTGGTCGGTGCCCTGGAATGACCCGCTCACCACAGTGCCGCCGACGACGCCGCCGTACGGCGAGCCCGACAGTTCGGACCCCATCCGTGCGGTGTAGTCGGCGATGGTGAACGGCGCAGGCACGAAACCTTCGTTCGCGATCAGCGGGAATCGCGGGTCGATGATGTGCACATGTGCGTCGAACACCGGAGTGGTACCAGTAAGCACAGCCACCAGAATGCCTGACATCAGGGCACGTTCCATAGACGCGCGCGAGTGAGATTTATCGTGCCCGACCGGTCGCGGCGGAGTTGACCAAGAACTTCCAGAATGACCCGTGACGTGCGGTCACCGCACGTCACGGGTCATTCTGGATGCGTCCTAAACCTTGTCCGGCTCGCTGGCGGCCAGCATGTCGTGCCGTTCGACGACCTTGACCCGCTCGCGGCCCTCGGGCTCGCCGAGGGAGCGCTCGTGCGCGTCCAGCCGGTACCAGCCTTCCCAGGTGGTGAAGGGAACGCCCTTCTCCTCCAGGAACGCGACCACCGCTTCCGGAGCGGGCTCGGCCGCGCCCGCCAAGGCGGGCCGGTCGGCCAGCAGGCAGGCGACCGTCTCGTTGGCGTCGCCCTTGGTGTGGCCGATGAGGCCCACCGGGCCGCGCTTGATCCAGCCGGTCACGTAGGTGCCGGGCATGAACCGCAGGCTGGGCGTCTCGGCGGTGTCGTCCTGGAGTACGCGGCCCGCCTCGTTCGGCACGGTGCCCGCCTGCTCGTCGAACGGCAGCTTCGGGATGTTCTCGCTGTAGTAGCCGACGGCTCGGTACACCGCCTGCACGGGCCAGTCCTTGAACACGCCGGTGCCCTTGGCGTTTCCGGTGCCGTCGAGCGCGGTGCGCTCGGTGCGCAGGCCGACGACTTTTCCGTCCGCGCCGAGGATCTCGTGCGGGTTCTCGAAGAAGTGCAGGAACAGCTTGTGCGGCCGGTTTCCGGGATCGCGGATCGCCCAGTCCTGGATGGTGTTCGCGACCATGTCGACGATCTTGGAGTTGCGGCGCGCGGCCTCGGACGCCGCGTCGTACTCGATGTCCTCCGGGTCCACGATGACCTCGATGGTCTCGCAGTGGTCCAGCTCGCGCAGTTCCACCGGAGTGAACTTCGCCTGCGCCGGGCCGCGGCGGCCGAACACGTGCACCTCGACGGCCTTGTTCTGCTGCAGGCCCTCGTAGACGTTCGGCGGAATCTCGGTGGGCAGCAGGTCGTCCGCGGTTTTGGCGAGCACGCGCGCCACGTCCAGCGCGACGTTGCCGACGCCGAGCACGGCGACCTTCTCCGCTTCCAGGGGCCAGGTGCGCGGCACGTCCGGATGCCCGTCGTACCAGGACACGAAGTCGGCCGCGCCGTAGCTGCCGTCCAGGTCGATGCCCGGGATCGTGAGGGCGCGGTCGGCGTTCGCGCCGGTGGAGAAGATCACTGCGTCGTAGAAACGGCGCAGGTCGTCCAGCGTGATGTCGATGCCGTAGTCGATATTGCCCAGCAGGCGCACCTGGGGCTTGTCCAGCACCTTGTGCAACGCGGTGATGATGCCCTTGATGCGCGGGTGGTCCGGCGCCACGCCGTAGCGGATGAGACCGAACGGCGCGGGCATCCGCTCGTAGAGGTCGATGCTGACGTCCACGTCCGACTTCATCAGCGCGTCCGCGGCATAGATGCCTGCCGGTCCGGCGCCGACGATGGCGACCCGCAGGGCACGGTCCTGCGTCGTGTGATCTGTCATCTACGCGCACCCTTTTCGGTTAATGTCTCTGTTACTGCAGTTCGGCCAATATCCGCACCCGTATTCGGGCGGTCGCCCCCCGGCGGGTGGGCCTGAACCGCCAGTCTATCGCGCGGAAAATGCGGGTAATAGCGCACCGACCGGCCGAACGGCCGTTGCGACACCTGAAGTCCGCGATTTTCCGGAAAATACAGCATGAGGCAGGAGAAATGACGGCAGCACAGGGTGGCCCCGCCGGTGGCCGAGCCGACTCCGACAGTACTGGTGAAACGCCAGGTGACAAGCCTTCGAATCTGCTCGAGCAGGACTCTGGCCGGCGTACTCCGTGGCCGCTCATCGCCGCGGCGGCGGTGGTCGGTGTGATTCTTGCCGCAGTTTTGCTCACCTCGCTGACCGACCGCCGCGACGCCGGGGCGGACCGGGTCATCCAGGCGGTGCAGGCGTTCGTGGCCGCCCACAACGGCGCCGACGAGGCCCGCAAGAAGGAGACCGAATGCGCGGGCGGCTTCGACGCCGGACATTCGCCGTTCGCGGGCAAACCCGGCCGGGTCGGGCTCATTTCGGTGACCGAGCCGCACGTCGACGGTCCGCGCGCCACCGCGCGGGTGACGGTGGAACCCGAACACGGCGACCGGCACACCTCGGTCTGGCGCCTGATCGACACCAACGGAAACTGGCGGGTGTGCACGTTCTCATAGCTGTCCAGAACGACTCAAGAGTTGCGTTAGGCGCACGTCACGGGTCGTTCTGGACAGCGCGCGGTGCGGTCTCGAGGCGCTAATACGGTGCTGGAGGGTCGCTCGAGTTGACACCGGATGCCCGCTTCGGTCACCCTGACGCAAGGTCATGAGCACCAGCGTTGAAGCCCCGGCTAGCTGGTCGGCAACCCTCCACGTCGTGATGAGCGACACCGCGGCGGGGTGCTCCGGGTGACGACCGGGTCGTGTGTCGCATTCGGGCACGACAAGCGCGGATTTCGTGGAGGAACAGATGAGTTACGCAGGAGACCTGACGCCCCGGCAGGCGTGGGAGCTGTTGATCGAGAACCCGGACGCCGTGTTGGTGGACGTGCGCACGGAAGCGGAGTGGCGGTTCGTCGGGGTCCCCGACACCACCGCGGCCGAGCGGCCCACCTACCTGATCGAGTGGGTCAGCGTGAACGGCGAGCCGAACCCGGATTTCGTCGGCCAGCTCCGCACCGCGCTCGAAGAGCGCGCCGACGAGGCGCCGGTGGTGTTCCTCTGCCGGTCCGGGCAGCGCTCGGTCGGCGCGGCCATCGCGGCCACCGAGGCGGGCTTCGCCCCGTCCTACAACGTGCTGGAGGGGTTCGAGGGCCCTCTCGACGCCGGCGCCCACCGCGGCGGCGCCGGCTGGCGCGCCGAGGGCTTGCCCTGGCGGCAGTCATGAATCCCGTTCGCGAGTTCGGAGTCGCGGACACCCGAGTCGGACGGAGTCGACGGTGAGCAACCCACGAGGCGGCGCGTTCGACAAGCCGCTGCCCGACGGAGTCGGTCCGGCGACCCTCGGGGTGCGCGGCGGCCTGATGCGCTCGGGCTTCGAGGAAACCGCCGAGGCGCTGTATCTGTCGTCCGGATTCGTCTACGCCTCAGCGGAATCCGCCGAGGCCGCCTTCACCGGCGACCTCGACCACTACGTGTACTCCCGCTACGGCAATCCGACGGTCGCGATGTTCGAGGAGCGCATGCGGCTGCTGGACGGCGCCGAGGCGTGCTTCGCCACTGCCAGCGGGATGTCGGCCGTGTTCACCGCGCTGGGCGCGCTGGTGGGCGCGGGCGATCGGCTGGTCGCCGCGCGCAGCCTGTTCGGCTCGTGCTTCGTGGTGTGCAACGAGATCCTGCCGCGCTGGGGCGTGGAGACGGTTTTCGTCGACGGCGACGACCTCGACCAGTGGGAGCGGGCGCTGAGCGTGCCCACCGCGGCGGTGTTCTTCGAGACTCCGTCCAACCCCATGCAGACGCTGGTCGACGTGCCCCGGGTGGTCGAGCTGGCGCACGCCGCGGGCGCCAAAGTGGTGTTGGACAACGTCTTCGCCACTCCGCTGCTGCAGAGGTCGCTGCCGCTGGGCGCGGACGTGGTGGTCTATTCCGGCACGAAGCACATCGACGGGCAGGGCCGCGTGCTCGGCGGCGCGATCCTCGGCCCGCAGGACTACATCGACGGACCGGTGAAAACGCTGATGCGCCATACCGGTCCGGCGCTGAGCCCGTTCAATGCCTGGGTGCTGCTGAAGGGCTTGGAGACGATGCCGCTGCGGGTGCGCCACAGCACCGCGGCTGCGCTGCGGATCGCGGAGTTCCTGGAGGGGCACTCCGCGGTGCGCTGGGTGAAGTATCCGTACTTGGCCTCGCACCCGCAGTTCGAGCTGGCCTCGCGCCAGATGTCCGGCGGCGGAACGGTTGTCACGTTCGAGCTGGAGGCGGCGGAGGGCGAGGGCAAGAAGCGCGCCTTCGAGGTGCTCAACGCACTGCGGGTCATCGACATCTCCAACAACCTCGGCGACTCGAAGACCCTCATCACCCATCCCGCCACCACCACCCACCGCGCCATGGGCCCGGAAGGCCGCGCCGCGATCGGCATCACCGACGGCGTCGTGCGCGTCTCCGTCGGCCTCGAGGACGTCGAGGACCTCCTCGTCGACCTCGACCACGCCCTGTCCGCTTAACTCGGCCCGATCCCCACACCCGTTGCGCGCATCCACACCCGCAGCTGCGGGTGTGGATGCGCGCAACGGGTGTGAGAACGGCCCTTTGGGGCGGTTGTGGGGTTACCGTCGAACTATGTCGTTGTGTGGGGTCGACCGGCGGGAGCTGCTGCGGTGGACGGCCGCGGCGTCGGGTGCGGTGGCGTTGGAAGCCGGGCGGCTGGAGTCGGCGCGGGCGCAGCAGGCGCCCCCGGTGGCGCCGCAGGACCTGGAGCTGGTCACGCTGACCGAGACCAGCGCCGTATTCACCTGGTACACCGGCGTTCCCGGGACGGCCGACGACGTCGGGCGGAACGCGGCCGTGCCGACCGACGGGGCGATCCGCATCGGCGTCAGCCCGGACCGGCTGGACCGCGTGGTCGGCGGCGGCGCGGAAACGCCGCACCACTACATCGAAGTCACCGGGCTGGAGCCCCAGCGGACGTACTACTACCAGGCCGTCTCGGCGGGCGTGCCCGCGACGCCGACCGCGCTGGTCGACGGATTGGCCGCGGGCACCGGCGCATTGGGTCCCGCGGGGCCGTTCTCGTTCACCACGCCCGCTCCGCCGCCCGGCAGGCACCTGTTCACGATCGCGCTGTGCAATGACCTGCACCTGGGGGAGACAGTCGCGGGCAAGGTGAGCGCCGTGCCGCAGATCCCGGGGATCGCGCAGCTCCCCGGCAAGCCGCCCTACCCGCGGGTGATGGCCCAGGCCATGGTGGCGGACGCCGTGGCGCGCGGCGCGAAATATCTGCTCGTCGCAGGCGATTTGACCGCCGAGGCGGCCCCGGCCGACGACGCGGTGGTGAAGTCCATCCTGGACGGCTTCGGCGGATACCAGCGCGAGTACTGGGTGGTGCGCGGCAATCACGACCGCGCGCACGCGGGCGCCGACTACGCCGGGTGCAAGCCCGGAAGATGGCAGGGCAACGACTGTTTCGGCGACCGCTTCTTCGACGGCAAGCCGAGCTGGTTCGTGCACGAACTGCACGGGCTGCGCATCATCGGCCTCGACACCTACGACAAGCCGGGCAACGGAGGCGACGCGGGCGGACTCTCGCCGCAGCAGCTGTCGTGGTTCACGGCCGAACTGCGCAGGCGGCCACACCAGCCCACGCTGGTATTCGGCCATCACCCGCTCGTCACCGAGGCGGACCCGCTCGCCGTCTCCGGCCGCCGCACGCTCGCCCCGGACCAGGTCCGGGAAATCCTTGCGGCGTACCGGGATTGCCCAGGCGTGTTCCTGCACCACGCGGGCCACACCCACCGCAACCGGCACGCCGTCCTCCCCGGCCTGCCGACGATGCTGCACCAGGAGATCGGCGCGGTGAAGGAGTACCCGGGCGGATTCTCGCTGCTGCGCATCCACTCCGGCGGCTTCGCCCTCAACTTCTACAAGACCCGTTCGGCCGACGCGCGCGCCTGGAGCGAACGCAGCCGCCGCGAACTGGGCGGCCTGTGGCCCCAGCTGTCCCTGGGCTCCCGCGTCACCGACCGCAACGCGGTCTTCCCCCTGACCGGTTTGTCCTGAAGGCGTTCTTCATTCAAACAGTCTTCCTTCAAACAGTGTGAATGCAGGACGCATTGAGGACAGGTGGGCAGGCGCGGACCACCACAGGGCGGGCGGGTAGTCGCGGCTGTGTTTGGGGCGGCCGATGAGTGGGGCGGGAGTGCGGCGGGCCGGGGTGGCGCGGTGTTTGGGAGCAGTTGGTTCGCCAATGGGTAGCGGGATCCAGGCTGCGTCGTCGATGGCGGCGGCGCTGAACCAGTGCTTCGGACGTGCGTGCTTGCCTCGGGACATGCACATTCCTCGCTACTCGACGGGGGTGCCACGGCGATGGATGTCCAACTGACAATGAGGAATGCTAGGTCCTCGGCCTATTGTTAACCAAGAGTATGCCGCGATCGTTATAGGCGGTCCGGCGAGGTCGCCGGTTAGGCTCGGAGGATCACGTCGTTTGGGACAGGAGCAATGCGGTGGTCGAACTTCGGCTGGGATACAAGGCGTCGGCGGAGCAGTTCGGGCCGCGGGAGCTGGTGGAGCTGGCAGTGCTCGCCGAGCGCCACGGGATGGACAGCGCCACCGTGAGCGACCATTTCCAGCCGTGGCGGCACAACGGCGGGCACGCGCCGTTCTCGCTGGCCTGGCTGGCGGCGGTGGGGGAGCGCACCGAACGGATCCAGCTGGGCACTTCCGTGCTCACGCCGACATTTCGCTACAACCCGGCGGTGATCGCGCAAGCGTTCGCCACGCTGGCCTGCCTGTATCCGGGCCGGGTCATGCTCGGCGTCGGCTCCGGCGAGGCGCTCAACGAGATCGCCACCGGATTCACCGGCGAATGGCCCGAGTTCAAGGAGCGCTTCGCCCGGCTGCGCGAGTCGGTCGAGCTGATGCGGAGGCTGTGGGGCGGCGACCGGGTCGACTTCGACGGCGAGTACTACCGCACGTCCGGCGCATCGATATACGACGTGCCCAAGGACGGGGTGCCGGTGTACATCGCCGCGGGCGGGCCGCTGGTGGCGCGGTACGCGGGCCGCGCGGGCGACGGCTTCATCTGCACCTCCGGCAAAGGCATGGACCTCTACACCGAGAAGCTGATGCCCGCAGTCGCCGAGGGCGCGGCCAAGGCGGGCCGCGATCTCGCCGACATCGACAAGATGATCGAGATCAAGATCTCCTACGACCCCGACCCCGAGCTGGCGCTGGAGAACACCCGCTTCTGGGCTCCGCTGTCGCTCACGCCCGAGCAGAAGCACAGCATCGACGACCCGATCGACATGGAAGCCGCCGCCGACGCGCTGCCGATCGAGCAGGTCGCCAAGCGTTGGATCGTCGCCTCCGACCCGGACGCGGCCGTCGCCCAGATCACGCCTTACCTCGACGCAGGCCTCAACCACCTGGTCTTCCACGCCCCCGGCCACGACCAGCGCCGCTTCCTCGAACTCTTCGAGCGCGACCTCGCCCCCCGCCTGCGCGCCGCGTAGCGACTTCCGGAATGACCCGTGACGTGCGTCAGACGCACGTCACGGGTCATTCCGGAAGTCTCGTTTCGCCGATGCGCTCTTGGGCCGAGCTGGTACCGCGAGTGCAAGATATTCTCAGCCCATGAGCGGCAACGGTCCGGGCGGGCATCCGTGTTCCAGCGTCTACATCGCCTCACCGGAGGGACACACCGGGAAGTCCACCGTCGCGCTCGGGATCCTGCGGATGCTGGTGGCCACCACCGCCCGGGTCGGGGTGTTCCGGCCGATTGCGCGCTCGGTCGCCGAACGGGACTACGTGCTCGAACTGCTGCTGGCCGACACCACCGCGGACGTGAGCTACGAGCAGGCCGTCGGGGTCACCTACGAGCAGGTGCACGCCGACCCGGACGCGGCGCTGGGCGAGATCGTGGCCCGATACCACGCCGTCGCCGAGCACTGCGACGCGATCGTGATCGTCGGCACCGACTACACCGACATCGCCACGCCGAGCGAACTGAGCTACAACGCCCGAATCGCCGCCAATCTCGGCGCGCCGGTGTTGCTCGTGGTGCGCGGCCTCGACCGCACGCCGGCGGACATCCTCGAGGTCAGCAGGCTCTGTCGCGTCGAATTGGCGGCTCAGCACGCGTATTTGGCCGCTGTGGTCGTGAACCGCTGCGAGCCTGCGGATCTGGACCGAGTGGTCGAGGAGCTGCGCGCCATGGAGGTGCCCGCGTGGAGCCTGCCGGAGGTGCCGCTGCTCACCGCGCCCACCATGGCCGAGCTCTGCGAGGCCATCGGCGGCGAACTCTACAGCGGCGACCCGGAACTGCTGCAGCGCGAGGTGATGGCGGTGATGGTCGGCGCGATGACCGCCGAGCACCTGCTCGAGCGGCTCACCGACGGCGCGGTGGTGATCGCCCCGGGCGATCGCGCCGACGTCATCCTCGCCTTGGTGAACGCGCATGAGGCGGAAGGGTTCCCGTCACTGGCGGGCATTGTCATGAACGGCGGGATGCTGCCGCATGCGACCATCGCACGGCTGGTGGCGGGCTTGAAGCCGCGGCTGCCGGTCGTCACGACCAAGCTCGGCACCTTCGACACCGCCCATGCCGCCTCGCGGGCTCGGGGCAGGCTGGCGGTCGGCTCGCAGCGCAAGATCGACACCGCGTTGAGCCTGATGGAGCAGCGAGTTCCGGCCGCGGAACTGTTGCGGCGCGTCAACGTGCCGATCCCCGAAGTCATGACGCCGCAGATGTTCGAGTACCAGATCATCGACCGGGCAAGGGAATCGCGGCGGCACATCGTGCTCCCGGAGGGCAGCGACGACCGGGTGCTGCGTGCGGCGGGCCGGGTTCTGCAACGCCGCATCGCCGATCTGACGATCCTTGGCGCGGAGGTGGCGGTGCGCGGGCGCGCGGCCGAGCTCGGGGTGGACCTGGCCGCGGCCCGCGTAATCGATCCGCGGGACTCGCCGCTGGTCGAGCAGTTCGCTCAGGAATATGCGCGCCTGCGGGCGCACAAGGGCATGACGGTCGAGCGGGCGCGCGAGTTCGTCACGGATGTCTCGTATTTCGCGACGATGATGGTGCACGGCGGATTGGCCGACGGCATGGTGTCGGGGGCGGCGCACACCACCGCGCACACCATCCGACCCGCCTTCGAGATCATCAAGACCACGCCGGGCGTGTCCACGGTGTCGAGCGTGTTCTTGATGTGTCTGTCCGACCGGGTGCTCGTGTACGGCGACTGTGCGATCGTGCCGGACCCGACCGAGACCCAGCTGGCCGACATCGCGATCTCCTCGGCCCGCACGGCGGCCCACTTCGGGATCGACCCGCGGGTGGCGATGCTGTCCTACTCCACCGGCGAGTCCGTCAGCGGCGCCGAGGTGGACAAGGTCCGCGCCGCAACGGAACTCGTGCGGCAGCGGGATCCGCAGCTGCCGGTGGCGGGGCCGATCCAGTACGACGCGGCCATCGAGCCCGCCGTCGCGACCACGAAGATGCCGAACTCGGACGTGGCCGGTCGGGCCACTGTGTTCGTGTTCCCGGACCTGAACACCGGCAACAACACCTACAAGGCGGTGCAGCGCAGCGCCGGCGCCGTCGCCATCGGGCCGGTGTTGCAGGGTCTGCGCAAGCCGGTGAACGACCTGTCGCGCGGCGCGCTGGTGACCGACATTGTGAACACGATCGCCATCACTGCCATCCAGGCGGCCCAGGAGGGGGAGGACCGGTGACCGTCGGGCAGGTGTTGGTGATCAATTCCGGCTCCTCGTCCATCAAGTACCAGGTGGTCGATCCGGTGTCGGGCGAGGCGGTGCTCGCGGGCGCCGTCGAGCGCATCGGCGAAACCGGCGGCCCGGCGCCGGATCACAGGGCGGGCATGCGGGAGATCCTCGCCGAGGCCGCCGACGCGCTGCGCGACGTGGGCGTGGTCGGGCACCGGGTGGTGCACGGCGGCGAGCTCTTCCACCGCCCTACGGTCGTCACCGACGACGTCGTCGCGGGGATCGAGCGGCTGGCTCCGCTGGCGCCGCTGCACAATCCGGCGAACGTGATTGGGATCGACGCGGCTCGCGCGCTGCTGCCGGACGCGGTGCACGTCGCGGTGTTCGACACTGCCTTCTTCCACGACTTGCCCGACGTTGCACGCACCTACGCGCTGGATGCGAAAGTGGCGGCGGCGCATGGTATTCGCCGCTACGGCTTTCACGGCACCTCGCACCAGTACGTGAGCGGGCTGGTCGCCGGGCTGCTGGACCGCCGGGCGGCCGAGCTGAACCAGATCGTGCTGCACCTGGGCAACGGCGCGTCGATGTCGGCGATCCGCGGCGGCAAGCCCGTCGACACCTCGATGGGCTTCACCCCGCTGGAGGGCTTGGTGATGGGCACCCGGCCGGGCGACCTCGACCCGGGAATCGTGCCCTACCTGCTGCGCGCGGGCATGTCGGCCGACCGGGTCGACATGCTGTTGAATCGGCAGTCCGGTCTCATGGGGCTGTCCGGCGTCAACGATTTCCGCGAGCTGCACCGGCTGGTCGAATCCGGCCATCCGGCAGCCGATTTGGCCTATCGGGTGTACCTGCACCGGCTCCGCCACTACCTCGGCGGCTATCTGGTCGAGCTGGGCCGAGTCGACGCGATCACCTTCACCGCCGGCGTCGGCGAGAACGACGCACGGGTCCGCGCCGACGCCGTGCACGACCTGGACCGCTTCGGCATTCGCCTCGACGATGCCCGCAACGCGGCGAAGGCCCGCGGCCCCCGCCTCATCTCAGCCCCGGACAGCCCCACCGCCGTCCTGGTGGTCCCCACCAACGAAGAGCTCGCCATCGCCCGCCAAGCCGTCGAGACCGCCGCGAACCCACAACCTCCAGAATGACCCGTGACGTGCGTCAGGAGCACGTCACGGGTCATTCTGGAGGTTGTGGCGTTACCAGCGGGAGCGGGGGCGGAGTCGGTTGGCGAGGTCGACCAGGTGGTAGCGGTGGGCTCGGGTGGGGGCGGTGCGGGCCATGGCGCGCAGGCCGGATTCGACGCCTTCGCGCAGGTCTTGCTCGGTGAAGGCGCGGCCGAGGAACTCCGCGTCGGGAGCGTCGGCGCCGGGGTGGGCTCGCAGCCATTCCAGCGCGACGCCGAGCACCGAGGTGCGCAGCAGCGCGGCCCGGTTCTCGTCGACGGACACATCCTGCACCCGGCGTGCCGCGTGGTGGAGGTCGACGCGCGTCAAATCCGCCGTGGGCCGGGCAATCAGCAGCAGGCACCCGGTCAGCTGCGCCGCGTGGTAGTGCCGGGACGCGGTCGGCACGTCGTCGAGGGCAGCCACCGCAGCTCGGTGGTCGCCTGCGGCAGTGCGCAGTCGGGCCAGGCCGAAGCCGGCGCTGACCATGCCCCGGTCGGTGCGCCACACGGTCGCGTAATACGCCGCGGCGCAGGAGCTCCAGGCCGCCGGGTCCGGCGAGTCCCATTCCTGGACGACGAGTTCCGCGGTCGCGGCGAGGGCGAGCATGGGGGTGAGTTCGGCGGGGATCATCGAGTGCACGGTGTCGAACCGGTTGAACGCCTCCTGGTAGTCGCCGTCCAGCAGCGCCGCCACCCCGGCGTACCAGACCGGGCGCCAGTCGTGGATCGGGTGGGCATCGGCGATGCCGGACAGGTGTTTTCGAGCCTGGTCAGGCTCGCCGAGATCGAGGTGGGCGCGTGCGGCGATCAGCGCGGCCTCCAGGTCGAAGGATTCCGGCGCGGCAGCCCTGTCGTCCTGCACCCTGGCCCGGATGCGACGCAGCCCGTCGAGGGCTTGGCGCGGCTCGCCGTGCAGAGTCCCGCCGAGCAGGGGCGCGCACGGATCCTCGCTGTCGATCAGCGCCACCGGCAGCGCGGCCGCGACCCGGCGCGGGTCGAGGGTGCAGTCCCGGTGCACGCCGTCGGCGAGCCCGTCGGCCTGGGCGAGCAGGGCGTCGGTGCCGAAACTGGCGCGCTGCGGTCCGAACAGCCGCGATGTCCGCGGATGCTCCGCGCCGGTGTCCACGGCGAGCGCCGCCCGCAGCGCGCCCGCGAGCTGGTGGTGCATCGCCTGCGCGGTCGGGAAGCGCAGTGCCGGATTGGGATCGGTGGCCCGCAGCAGCAGCCGGTGCAGAAACGGGTAGCGTTCGAGCACCGGGTCGTCGTCCGGGGTCGGGATTCCGTCGAGGTAGCGCCCGTGCTCGGTGGGCAGTGCGAGCGTCAGTGCGGCCAGCGTGCGGCCGACGGTGTAGATGTCCGAGGCGGCCGTGGGGCCGGTCTTGGCCAGCTCGGGCGCCTGGAAGCCGGGAGTGCCGTACAGGTGGCCGTACGATTCCAGGCCCGCCACCGCGCCCATGTCGATGAGCTTCACCTGATCCTCGGTGACCATGATGTTGTCCGGCTTGAGGTCGTTGTAGGCCAGTCCGAGGGAATGCAGATACTCCAGTGCCGGAAGGATCTCCAGGACGTAGGCGATCGCCTCGACCACGGGCAGCCGCTCCGGTTTGCGTGCGCGCAGAATGTCTTTGAGCGAGCGTCCGCCCACGTACTCCATCACGATGTAGCCGGTGTGTTCGCGGCGGGTGCTGTGCTCGACGAAATTGTAGATTCGCACGATGCTGGGATGGCTTACCTCGGCGAGGAATTGGCGTTCCGCCACCGCGACCGCGTGGGCCTCCGCGTCGCCGTCGTTGAGCAGTCCCTTGAGCACGACCCAGCGGTCGCTGACATTGTGGTCGACCGCCAGGTACACCCAGCCGAGGCCGCCGTGGGCCAGACAGCCCACCACTTCGTACTGCCCGGCCACGAGATCGCCCGCGTGCAGTACCGGGCGGAAGTCGTACGGAGCCTCGCACCGCGCGCAGGTCCCCGCGGTGCTGCCGGGACCGGCCGGTGTCGTGCGGCCCACCGGCGCACCGCACCGCCAGCAGAATCGCTTGCCTTCGGCGACAACGGGATTCGACAGGACGGCCGCTACCGGCTCGAGCGGCTCCACCGGCGGCAGCTCGACCAGCCCGCCGCCGAGGCGCCGAGTCGACGGCCGGGTGCGCCCGCGCCCGGAGGTCGGCCCGGAGGCCGGGCCGGACACCGCCGCCACGGTGTCGGTCGTAGCCTCCGCTGTCGCTGCCGCGCTGGCGACCGCCTCGTCGGGCCCGATCCGCGCCGCCACGGTGTCCATGCCCGTCGGCGCCTGCGGCTCTGGCTCGGTCCGCGCCGCGGCGGTGTCGCCGGGCCGATCGTCGTCCGGAGTGCGCGGCGGGGGCGGCGGCATGGCGCGCTCAATCCTGGTAGTGCGCCGTCGGCGGGCCCGGCGACGGGCCGAGGATGGACAGCCAGCGTCGGTAGCTGCGGTCCCAGGTGCCGTCTTGCCGGATCCGCTCCAAGGTGCGGTTCACGAAGCGCACCAGGTCTTCCGCGCCTTGGGCGATGCCGATCCCGTACGGCTCGTCGGACAGGTTCGGTCCGACGATCTGCAAGTGGTTCTGGTCCTGCTGGGCCAGGCCCGCCAGCAGCGCGTCGTCGGTGGTCACCGCGTCGGCCTGCCGCTGTTGCAGCACCACCAGGCAGTCGGCCCAGGTGGGCACCGTGACCACGGTCGCCGTGGGCTGGATGCGGCGGATGTGCTGCAGCGACGTGGTTCCCGAGACCACGCACACCCGCTTGCCCGCGAGGTCGGCGCTGCTGCTGATCGACGGGATGTCGCCGCGCGGCCCGTTCGGGGCCATCGGGCGCAGCGCCAGCACCCGCTGGTGGGCTCGGAAATACTCGGTGGAGAAGTTCACTTGACGCCGTCGCTCACAGGTGATGGACATCGTTTTCACGATCAGGTCCACGTCCCGGTTCACCAGCGCGGTAATGCGCTCCTGGGAGCCGAGCAGCCGGAACCGGACCCGCTCCGGGTCGCCGAACATGTCAGCGGCCACCGCCCTGGCGATGTCGACGTCGAATCCCTCGATGATCCCGGTCGTGGCATCGCGAAAGCTGAAAAGGTTGCTGCCGGTGTCCAGCCCGACCAGCAGGTGGCCGCGGGCCCGGATAGCGTCCAGAGCGGCGCCGCGAATGTCGCCGCGCGGGCGCAGACTTGCGGTCGGGTCGCCGCAGTCGGCCCCGGCCGGGGTCGGCGCCGTCGGAGCGCCTGGCAGGATCGTTTCGATCCCCGCGGGCCGGGGCGGGGTGTGGGTGATCGGCGCCGGACTGTCCTCGCCCGCGCCCTGGCTGCTGCCGCAGGACGTGAGGGCCGCGGCGAGCAGCGCCGCGGCGAGAGCCCAGCGTAATGAGCGGACGGCGTGGTTCATCGATACTCCCGCAGTCGGGGCCACAGGCCGACGCCGATGCCCAGCACCGCCAGCGAGCCGAGCAGCAGCGCGCCCGCGGGCGCGAGCTGCAGGGCGTCCTGCGCTTGCGCGAGATTGCCGCGCAGCTCGCCG
>JABFVX010000139.1 GCA_013362555.1 Mycobacteriaceae bacterium | reverse complement strand
GAGGTCTGGGGGTGGTCGGGCAGGGCCGTGCGCCCGCGGCGCCGTCCGCACCCCGTTGCGGGGGTGCGGGCGGACCGTGGGGGCAGGGACCAGCGGGGGGGGTGTTAGCGGACCAAGTCGCCGTCGGGAACGGGCGCGGCCGCGGGGCCGGGCTGGCCCGGGAGCTGCCAGACGCCGCGGGAGGCGCGCTCCACGCGACCTGTGGCGAGGAGGGCGGTCAGCGCGTCGCTGACGCTGCTGCCGGCGACGTCGGGCAGTTGCTCACGCAGTTGTTTGACGGGGGTGGCGCCGTTCTTGCCGAGGAGCTTGACGATGCGGTCGCCCAGGTTCGGGCCGCTGCTCGGTGCGGGCTGCGCGGGCGGCTTCCAACTCGACACAGCCGCCGCGCGGTTGTTGTGCTTGCGCTTCCCGCCGCTTTCGCCGTCGTCGTCCAGGTCGACGTCGTCGGTCTCGCCCGCGAGCAGCTGTTCGGCGTACGGCAGCGCCTCGGCGTATGCCGTTTGGAAGACCTCGTCCTCTTCCGGGGTAAGTCCCGGGATCGGCGCGGATTCGTACAGCTTGATCAGGCCGGGGAAGGTCCGGTTCTCCTTCTTCGCGCCCCAGCCGCGGGCGAGGAATACCGACCCGCCCTGGACGCACCAGCCCATGCCTGCGGTGACCGGGCCGTCCTCGGGGTCCTCGCCGCGGAACGCGGCGTCGATGGCGTCCCCGTCGTTGAACGTCGCGCCGATCGGGTCCAGGGTCACCCCGGCCGGGATGACGCCGTCAGTCGCCATACGCGACGTCGTCGAGGAGTTCGTACGGCCCATCCACACCAGCCCGTTCTTGGCGTTGGCGCGGATCTTGGCCTTGTCGCCGAGATCCTCCAAGTGGATGCTCTGTGCCGCGAAGCGCAGGCCCATGCCCATCTTGCGGCCGGTGGACTGGAACGCGGCGATCATGCCGACGACCCAGGTCTTGAACTCCTTGGGGACGTCCGCGTCTGCGGCGAGGATGAGGTTCAGCTCGTCGAGGGTGATGTTGGCCAGCGGCCACGGGTCGCCGAGTTTGAACCCGCCCCAGCCGAACGTCGCGCTGACGCGCTGCCGGTAGCGCGCGACCTCGTAGGCAGCTGCGAGCGTGGCAGCGACCGCGGCGATCCCCGCACCGAAGTGGTAGACGCGGCCGTTGGCTTCGGGCAGCGACATGCCGTCCTGGGCATCGGCGACGATGCTCACGACACCCGAGATCCGCTCCGCGGCCAGGATCGTGTTAAGCATCACCGACTTGCCCGCGCCGGGCGCGCCGACGAACAGGTCGGTGATCGCCCCAAGGAGCGGGTTCCACAGTTGGAGCCGGGCGGCGCGCTTGTCGTGCCGCAGCCCGAACCGGATGCGGCCCTTGTCGTCCATGGTCAGGTCGTCGACCGTGGCTTCGCGGACGTCGATCAGCGGGTGCTCCTGGTAGATGGTCACCACCGCACCCGAGAGCTCGTTCGTCTCGATGACCAGCAAGTCCAGACTGTCGACGCCGAGGGCGCGGGCGAGGAGCTTCTGGGGGATCTTGATCAGCTTCCCGTCTTCGGCTTCGACCCGGCACACGATCCGGTCCGGCTCGATGCGGTGGTCGACCAGCACCATGCCCGGCGCGGCTCCATCGGGACCGGAGACTCGCTCCGCCCACAGCTCCTCGAAGCCTTCGCCGGTGGTCAGGTCCACCGGCAGGGTCGGGCGTGCCGTCAGGAGCAGCCGGCCCGGGCCGGAGCCCGACACCGGGGCAACAATGACCGTGCCCTCGGGGAAGTCGAAGGCGGCCGCGAGCGCCGTGGGCGTCAGTCGCGGGATGGCCTTGCCCGGCTGCGCGACGATGACTGCCTCGAAGTCGGGCGCGTCGACGTCGAACTGGCGGATCTGGGTGAGCTTGGTGCCGGGCGCTATGTCGGCGACCTGCCACTGGTACTCCAGGAACCCGGCGTACCCGACCAGTTCCTCCTCCCGGCCGGCAGCAGGCGCCGTCATGTCGGCGGTGAGGCCGGCGGCGCGGGTGATCGGCGTCATCCAGGCCATCAGCGCACCCCACGCGGCCGGGAGGGCGACCTGCCACCACAGCTGCCCCAACGACGCGTCGGGGACGACGGTGTTCACGCAGTACAGGCCCGCACCCGTCAGCAGCGGCAGCGACCGCTGGTAAGAGCGCAGCAGCCGCAGCCGCGCGTCCTCGGTGTCCTCCGCCCGCGTGGTCTTGCGGTACAACCACCCGCCGGTCGCGGCAGCCACGCCAAGCGCGGCCAGCGCGGCGTCCCCGTTGGGGTACAGGTGCGGGCCGCAGATCGTCCCGGTCGCGGCGGCGACGTAGGCGATCCGCTCGGTCTCCAGGCGGCGACGGAGTTTCCGGACCGACACGCGGCGCTTGGCGGCGGTCGGGGCCGTCTTGTCGACGGTGTTCATCATGTGTCCCTCCCGGACGCAAAGGCGGAGGGCCGCCCCGGCAACTGCCGGGGCGGCCCTCACGGGTGGTGGTGTGCGGTTGTGGCGCGGTCGGGCGCGCGGCCCGGTGTGTGGTCAGCGCACGGCGTAGAAGCCGGGCTTCGCCATCGGTACCGGGCTGGCCTTGTCGGCCTCGTAGATGCCCCGGTACTCGGCGTTGTGCGCGGCGATGGCCGCGCGAGCGGTCACGGCCATCGCGTCGCCCATGGACGCGACCTTCTTCGCCTTGGCGGCGCAAGCGTCCAGCGCAGACGCCACTTCGTAGACCTGCGCAACGTGCCGTGCCGCGACCTCAGCAGCCGCGGTCTGCTCGGCGGTCATGCTGGCCAGTTCGGCGTTGCTGTGCATCTTCCGGGCGATCTGCCCGGCCAGCTCCTGCAGTTCCTCTGCCTGCTGCGCCAGCTCGTCCAGCCCCGCTTGCCAGGCGTGGAATCCTGCAGCGTCGCCTGACAGCGCCACGGTGCCGGTGCCCACGGGAACGAGTTCGCCTCCCATCGCAGCCTCCTCTCGCGTTCGTCTGATCGGTCGGGTCAGTCGCTGTTGTGTGCGCGCGCGGACGGCATGGCCAGCCCGGCATCAGCCGTGGCGAGCTGCACCGGCCGGTAAGCGTCGTTCAGCTCGTGGTCGGCGACCTCCGCCCCTTCGGCGGCGCCCATCGCCTCAGCCACCAGCTCCTCGGCCGCCTTGGCTGTGGCCTGGATCTGTTCCACCAGCTGCGCGATCGCGGCCTGGGTCTTGGGACCGGTCACGTTGTGCGCGGCCGCGAGGTCCATCGCCTGCGCGTCCAGGTTCGACGCGAGGGTGCGCAGGTTCGCTGCGAGGCGCCCCACGTCCTCGCCGGTCCGCAGCGACAGGTCCGCGGTGCGCTCCAAGTTCCCCAGTGCGCCGTCGAGGGTGATCTCGGTCGTGTGCCGCGAATCCACCCCCGCGCCCCCGGATTTCCGGGTGGCCACGCCCGCTCGCTTCGCCATGTTCTCCTCCTGGTTCGGTGATTCAGCCGCTGGGATGGGCCTGGGGGTCGGCGGCATGCCGGGTAGCGGAAGGTCCGGCTCTGCCCGTGACGGAGCAGGGGCCGGCGCCTCCGGAGTCACTTCGACGGCGTCGATGACCTCCGGGTCGGTCTCTGCGCCCGACAACTCCTCGACCGCCGCCCCCAGCAGCGCCGCCGACACGGGGCCGCCCGACATGTCCTCCGGGTCACGGTCCGGCGTCGTCGGGACCGCAGCTGCGGGACGCGCCAGCTTCAGGGCTTCCGCTGTGACCGGGCCGCTGCCCTCGGTCGCCAGTCCCAGGTCCTCCAGAGGCGACAGCCGCGGAGCATCCGCTGCCGCCTCGAACACCGCCCCTACCAGCGCATCCGTCAGATCGGGCGGCAGGTCAGGCAGCGGCAACGTCTTCGGCGCAGGCGCGCCGCCGGTGGCCGACGCAGCCGCAGCGGGGTTCGCCGGGCCGGGGGCAACCTTGCGGTGCTTGGGGGCCGCGGACTTGCGGACGATCGGGCGGATGTTCTTGCGTCGCCGGTCCAGTCGGGCTTGCATCCGGTTCCGGGTGCGCCGCATCCAGCGCCTCCGGGCCTTCCTCGCCTTCTTCCGGCGGCGGCGCAGCCGGTCGGCGGCCTCCTTGCGGATCGCGCCGACCATCGTCGTCGGGTCGTAGGCGGGCTTGGGCCCCTTGGCCTTGGACACCGCGGGCTTGAGGGCAGCGCGCCGCTTCGCGAATCGCTCGGTGGCCTTCTTCCGGGCGTGCTTGAGCCTGCGCGCGGACTCCTTCCGCACTGCCCCGCCGAGCGTGGTCGGGTCGTACCCGGCCTTGCTCTTGGATGCGGACTTGGGCTTGCTGACCTTGCCGGGCTTCTTCGCCGTTGCCGCCTTGGCGGCCTTCCCTGCCTTGGCGACCATCGGGCTGGTCTTCTTGCGGCGCGTCTTGAGACGACGCGCGGACTCCGTCGCCGGGCCGGCCTCCGCTTTGGCGCCGGTCTTCCCGCCGGACTTGGAGCCGTCAGGCTTGGCGCCCTTCAGCTTCCCGGCCCCTGTGGCCTTGCCCGCGACGGTCTTGCCCTTCGCACCGCGGCGCTTCGCGGCCCCGGCCGCGCCGGACTCGCCGAGGTCGGCACCGTCGCCGGACTTCCCGCTCCGGGCGCGCTTGAGCCGCCGCGCGGACTCGCGCAGCTTCCCCGCCGCCGACGAACCGCCGCTCCCAGCGCTCTTGCCGCCGGGCTTCCCGGACGACTTCGTACCGCCCGAACCGGAGCGCGAGCCAGACGAACCGCCCCCGGGCTCGCCCGGACTGCCGGAGGGCTTGCCCTTACCTCCCGTGCCCGCGGCACCGGTGCCGCCGCTCTTCCCGGTGCCCGCACCGCCGCCCCTGCCCCTCAGGGAGCGCGCAGCCCCAGCGGCGCGGGAACCCACCGAACTGCCCGATCCGCCGGGCCCCTTGCCCCCGCCGCCGGACACCTTGTGTGTGCGCCCACCACCAGTGCCGCCGGTGGGGGAGACGGTGCGGCCGGTCGGACGCCCGCCACCACTCTTGCCGCCGGCAC
>JABFVX010000418.1 GCA_013362555.1 Mycobacteriaceae bacterium | reverse complement strand
TGCAGATCGACGCGCCGCCGGGGGAGTGGTGGACCTGCAACCTGCTCACCGTCGAGCCGCCCGCTCTCCGCCCGCTGCCGCCGATCGTCCGATACCCGGACAACAGGTGGCAGGCCGTCAAGCCGGGTCGAGCCGCGACGAAGCGGCCCGAGCCCCAGGGTTTCTCCACCCCGCCCGCCTACGCTCGGTTCGCCCCGCGCTCGGACGTCATCGTCCAGTGCGCAGGCACCGGGCTGTGGATGGGCGGCGAACAGACCGGAAGCTGACCGGACCGACCGAGGAGCTGTCATGATCATTGCCGCAGTAGCCGCGTTGACGTCGGTCGTGTGGGGCCCGCTGGTGCTCCTCACGGCCCCGGTGTGGGTGCCGCTGGCCGCCGTCGTCGGCGCCGCACTCCCCGTAGTGGGCAACTGACGGTCAGTCGCGGCGGCGGACGGAGGCCTCGACGAGGTCGAGGACCGCGGCGAGGTTGTCGTTCGCGTGACCGGAGGCGATGCGGGCGATCAGGCCGTCCAGGATCAGGTCCAGGTAGCCGAGCAGGACGTCGGTGGGGACGTCGTCGCGCAGGCGACCCTCGGATTTGCGGCGTTCCAAGCGGGCCAGGGTCGCGGTGGTCAGCTCCTCGGAGCGCTGCTCCCAGTTGGTGCGGAACTCCGGGTCGGTGCGCAGCCTGCGCGCGATCTCCACGCGGGTACCGAGCCAGTCGAAATCCTCCGGGCGGGCGAGCATGTCGCGCATGACCTGCACCAGGCCCTGGGTCGCGGCCACCTCGGCCATCCGGGCGGCGTCTTCGTGCGCGAGCGCCAGAAACAGCGCATCCTTGTCCCGGAAGTGGTGGAAGATCGCGCCGCGCGACAGTCCTGTCACTTCCTCCAGGCGCCGCACCGTCGCGCCCTCGTAGCCGTACTCCGCGAAGCAGCGCCGTGCTCCCGCCAGAATCTGGCTGCGCCGGGCGGCGAGGTGGTCCTCGCTGACCTTGGGCATGAACTTCCTCCGGTCGATCTGTGTTCAAAGTCGGGGAAGTGCCCCGGCGCCTGCGCTGTGATGCGGCGGCTCGAGGAGGCAGCCTGCGTAACACCGCAGAGCCTCGCGAGCAGCGCATTCAGCTCAGCTGTGATGCGGCGGCTCGAGGAGGCAGCCTGCGTAACACCGCAGAGCCTCGCGAGCAGCGCATTCAGCTCAATTGCGCCGGGGCACTTCCCATAAGGGGCTACAGCATATTGCGCAGCACGTACTGCAGGATGCCGCCGTTGCGGTAATAGTCGGCCTCCCCCGGCGTGTCGATGCGAACGACCGCGTCGAACTCCACCTTCGTGCCGTCTTCTTTCGTGGCGGTGACCTTCATCGTCTTCGGGGTCCTGCCCTCGTTGAGCGCGGTGACGCCCGCGATGTCGAAGACCTCGGTGCCGGTCAATCCCAGGCTCGCGGCGGATTCGCCCGCCGGGAACTGCAGCGGGATGACGCCCATGCCGATCAGGTTGGACCGGTGGATGCGTTCGAAGGACTCGGTGATCACCGCCTTCACGCCCAGCAGGCTGGTGCCCTTGGCCGCCCAGTCGCGCGACGAGCCCGAGCCGTACTCCTTGCCGCCCAGCACGACCAAGGGGACGCCGGCCCGCTGGTAGTTCTGGGAGGCGTCGTAGATGAACGCCTGCGGGCCGCCCGGCTGGGTGAAGTCGCGGGTGTAGCCGCCCGAGACGTCGTCGAGCAGCTGATTGCGCAGCCGGATGTTGGCGAAGGTGCCGCGAATCATCACCTCGTGGTTGCCGCGGCGCGAACCGTAGGAGTTGTAGTCCTTCTTGTCCACGCCGTTGGCGTCCAGGTACTGCGAGGCCGGGGTGCCCGGCTTGATGTTGCCTGCAGGGGAGATGTGGTCGGTGGTGACCGAGTCGCCGAGGAGCGCGAGCACCCGGGCGCCGGTGATGTCGGAGACCGGCTCCGGCTTCAGCGGCATGCCCTCGAAGTACGGGGGCTTGCGGACGTAGGTCGAAGCCGGGTTCCAGTCGAAGGTCTTGCCCGCGGGCGTCGGCAGGTTCCGCCAGCGTTCGTCGCCCTTGAAGACGTCAGCGTAGTCCTTGATGTACATCTCGCGGGTGATCGAGGAGTCGATGACGTCCTGGACTTCCTTCGGCGAGGGCCAGATGTCGGTCAGGTAGACGTCGTTGCCCGCACTGTCCTTGCCGAGGGGCTCGGCGGAGAAGTCGAAGTCCATCGTGCCCGCGAGGGCGTAGGCGACCACCAGCGGCGGCGACGCCAGGTAGTTCATCTTCACGTCGGGGGAGATGCGGCCCTCGAAGTTGCGGTTGCCCGACAGCACCGCGGTGACGCTGAGGTCGTTGTCGTTGATCGCCTTGGAGATCTCCTCCGGCAGCGGCCCGGTATTGCCGATGCACGTGGTGCAGCCGTAGCCGACCAAGTTGAAGCCCAGCTTGTTCAGGTACGGCCAGAGGCCCGCCTTCTCGTAGTAGTCGGTGACCACCTGCGAGCCCGGCGCCATGGAGGTCTTCACCCACGGCTTGGAGGTCAGGCCCTTCTCGACCGCGTTGCGGGCCAGCAGGGCGGCGCCGAGCATCACCGACGGGTTGGAGGTGTTGGTGCAGGAAGTGATCGCGGCGACCACGACCGCGCCGTGGTCGAGCACGAACTCGCCGCGGTCGGCGGACAGCACCTTCACCGGCTTGCTCGGGCGGCCGTCGGCGTTGTGCGCGGCCGACGGGAGCACCGCGTCGTCGTCGGCGAACGCCAGCCTCGCGCCCGGGTCCGACGCCGGGAAGGACTCCTCGACGACCTCGTCCAGCTTGGAGTGCGGAGCCGGGTGCTGCTGCTCCACGTAGTTGTGGATGTCCTTGCGGAAAGCGATCTTCGACTCGGACAGCTCGATGCGGTCCTGCGGGCGCTTCGGGCCCGCGATGGACGGCACCACGGTGCTCAGGTCGAGCTCCAGGTATTCGGAGTACTTCGGCTCGTTCCGGGCATCGTGCCACAGGCCCTGTTCCTTGGCATAGGCCTCGACGAGCGCGAGCTGCTCGTCACTGCGGCCGGTCAGGCGCAGGTAGTCGACGGTGACGTCGTCGATCGGGAAAATCGCTGCGGTGGAGCCGAATTCGGGGCTCATGTTGCCGAGGGTGGCGCGGTTGGCCAGCGGCACTTCGGCCACGCCCTCGCCGTAGAACTCCACGAACTTGCCGACCACGCCGTGCCTGCGCAGCATGTCGGTGACGGTGAGCACCACATCGGTGGCGGTGACGCCCGCCGGGATCTCGCCGGTGAGCTTGAAGCCGACCACCCGCGGGATGAGCATCGACACCGGCTGGCCCAGCATGGCCGCCTCGGCCTCGATGCCGCCGACGCCCCAGCCCAGCACGCCGAGGCCGTTGACCATGGTGGTGTGCGAGTCGGTGCCGACGCAGGTGTCCGGGTAGGCCTGGCTCACCCCCGCGTCGGTCGAGCGGACCATCACCGTGCGGGCGAGGTGCTCGATGTTGACCTGGTGCACGATGCCGGTGCCCGGGGGGACGACCTTGAAGTCGTCGAACGCGCCCTGGCCCCAGCGCAGGAACTGGTAGCGCTCGCCGTTGCGCTCGTACTCGATCTCCATGTTCCGCTGGAAGGCGTCCTCGCGGCCGAACAGGTCCACGATCACCGAGTGGTCGATGACCATCTCGGCGGGGGCCAGCGGGTTGACCTTCTGCGGGTCGCCGCCCAGCGCGGCCACCGCCTCGCGCATGGTGGCCAGGTCGACCACGCAGGGCACGCCGGTGAAGTCCTGCATGATCACCCGCGCCGGCGTGAACTGGATCTCGACGCTGGGCTGCGCGGACGGATCCCAGTTCGCGATGGCGCGAATATGGTCGGCGGTGATGTTGGCGCCGTCTTCGGTGCGCAGCAGGTTCTCTGCCAGCACCTTCAGCGCGTAGGGAAGTTTGTCGGCGCCCGGCACGGCCGACAGGCGGAAGATCTCGTAGGAGTTCTCACCCACCTGCAGGGTGCCCTTGGCGCCGAACGTGTTGATGCTCGTCATCGCGTCAGCTCCACTCGTCTCTGAGTAACCGCCGACGGGGCTGTGTCGGCGGTACGTGCCAACCTTAACAGTACGCTTGTCCTGTATAAAATTGGGGTCCTGATCGGGGGTGATTGCGGGATCGCCACGATGCGGTCGCGTACTGTGGCACTGCTGTGCACTGTCTCAGCAGTGCCCGCTCTGCCCGCAATACCCACGTCGCCGCTCCCTGACACGGATGGAAGATGCCTGTCCCGCTTCTCCTCGAGTTCACGCCTGCCGCCGCCGACCTGCCGCCGGGCGTCGACCTACGGACCATTCTGGTGGACATCGCCGCGGATCGCGTGTCGGCGCCCGCCGACGTCACCCCGCAGTTGGAGCGGGTGGTCAAGCAGGCCCGCGACCACGGCATAGACCTGAGCATCGTGGTCGTCGGCCAGAACCCGCCCATGGAAGGCGATCTGCGCGACCTGGCCTCGGCCGTGGGCGCGACGCAGCAAGGCACGGTGCTGGTCCTGAGTCCGGACACCGTCGGCACTTTCAGCGACACGCTCGCTCGCGTCCGCCTGGAACAGGCCGAGGACCCGGCGAAATACCAGCACGGCGCCACCGTGCACCAAGCCCAGGCCTTCGTCGACACCCTCACCGCGCCCCCCGCTCCGGACTGGACCGCGCTGACCATCACCCTGGTCGCGGGCACCGCCGCGGCCGCGGGCGGCCTTTATCTTTTCAAGTCCCGCCGCGCCCGCCGCGCCGCCCCCACCGCCTGAGGCCGGGCCCGCCCGCCTCGAGAACTCCAGAATGACTCGTGACGTGCGTCCGACGCACGACACGAGTCATTCTGGACATCGGTGCGCGTGACTTCCTGAGCTGCGACAACTCGTGGCGCGGCAATTTTCTGTTGTGTAATTCATGCCGTGAGGTATTGTTTGTGACTTGAGTGGCGTATCGTGTCTCAAGTAACGAAAGTGACTTGAGTGATCTTCCAATCCGGTCAAAGCGGACAGGAGGAAGCGATGCGTCATTGCGGTATCG
>JABFVX010000452.1 GCA_013362555.1 Mycobacteriaceae bacterium | reverse complement strand
AAGATCACCGATCGTCAGCGGCAGCGCTTCGTCGAGGTGTATCTGGAGTCGCTGGACGAGGCCGGGCTGCCCGCGGACGAGAAGTTCCGGGCGGCCGTGCGCGAGCACGTCGAGTTCGGCGCGCAAGTCGCCCAGCAGAACTCGCACGCCGAAACCGACGATCAGCTGCACCCCATTCGGGCAGTCCCGCACTGGAATTGGTGAGCGTTCGCAGGCGTCGACGGGTCTCGGCTTTCCAGAATGACCCGTGACGTGCGTCTGACGCACGTCGCGGGTCATTCTGGAGGGGTTCAGCCGGCGCGTTCGGTGAGTGTCGCGAGTACCGGGTACTTGGCGTTGAGAGTGAGCGCGGACATCGGCGTGTAGTCGGGGTCGGGGATGGTCACCTCGAATCGGGCCGTGATGGCAGCCAGCGCGAGCTGCATCTCCATCATGGCGAAGGCTTGGCCGATGCACAGGTGCCCGCCCGCGCCGAACGGCAGGTAGATGTTGCGGTCTCGGGCCACGGTCTTGTCCGCGAAACGGTTGGGATTGAAATCCTCTGGGCGCTCCCAGCATTCGGGATTGCGATGGGCGTGGTAGTAGCTGTACATGACTGTCGTGCCCGCCGGGACGAGGTAACCCCCGATCTCGTCGTCGGCTACGGCGCTCCGCTGGCCCATCCAGGCAGGCGGGCGCAGGCGCAGGACCTCCTCGAGGACCTGCCTGCCGAAGGGGAGGGCGGGCAGGTCGGCAGCGGTGGCGGGCCGTCCGCCGAGGGTGGCGTCGACGTCGGCGCGCAGGCGCTCGCGCACGTCCGGGTGCGCCTGCAACAGCAGCAGTGCCGAGGTCAGCGCGGATGAGCTGGTTTCGTGGCCCGCGAACAGCATGGTGACCACCTCGTCGCGGAGCTCGCGGTCGGTCATGCGCTCGTCGGTGTCGGGGTCGGCCGCGCGCATGAACATCGACAGCAGGCCTTCGCTGTCGGTGTCGCGCAACCGATTGATGACTCCGTAGACGATGGCATCCATGTCCCGGATCGCCCGCCAGAAACGGCGGTGGCTCGGCGTCGGGACGGACAAGGGCACCAGCGGCATCCGCACGAACCGCCCCAGCTCGGCGTTCGCCTGCTTGGCCGCGTGGGCGAAGCCTGCCACTTCGGGACCGTTCGGCTCCAGCCCGAACAGCGACCGCACGACGATCCGCAGGGTAAGCAGGCTCATCTGCTCCACGAGGTCGACCTGCCGACCGGCGCGCGCGTGCCCGGCCCACTCGTCGCACAGCGCCGAGACTTCGGACGCCATGATCTCGGCCAGCGTGTCGAGCTTCTTGTGGTCGAACGCAGGCTGGGCAATCCGGCGATTGCGCCGCCAGCGGTCGTGGTCGGCGATCGTGGCCAGTCCCCGCCCCACGAACGGTTCGATGATGTCGTACATCTGGGTGTCGCGGACGAAGTTGGCCTGGCGGTCCTGCAGGACGCGCTTGATGTGGCGCGGGTGGGTCAGTCCGACCAGTGTCGCGTTGACCAGCTGGAAGCGGAAGACGTCGCCGCGCCGCGCGGTCGCCGCGGTAAAGAAGCCGATAGGTTCGGAAATGAACTGCCTCGTGTTGCGGAGGCGGCCGGGGAGCAGTGGAGCGGGTTCACGCACGGCGGCGGACAGGGTAGCCATGCCTCCAGTAAAGCCGCTTCAGCCGAAATGCGTAGCAGGACTAGTTATTTGGGTTAATCCCGAGGTCGTGCGGGGTTTCCCTGGATCCCGCGGCGGCGATGCGGTGTAACGCGCGGCCGCGACCGAACGAATTGGGGGGACAGCGGGGCGAGTGTTTCCCCGCTGGTGAACTCTGGAGGTAACACGGTGATAGCAGGCCGTAACAGGCGGGGGATTTCACGGGCGGCCCTCGCGGCCGCGACGCTCGGTGCGGCAGCCGCGCTGTCGGCATGCGGCGACGACACGGCGACCGCACCCGCGCCCAGCACGACACAGGCAGTGAACACGACGGCGGCGAGCACGTCGCCCCCCGCGACCACCTCGTCGCGGCCCGTCATCACGGTGCCCCAGGCCCCGACGCTGGACCTGCCGCTCGAATCGACGCCGAAGGCGCCGGGCAGCATCGCGGTCCCGTCGGTGAAATCGGCTCCGAAGTCCGCTCCGACACTGCCGGATCCGGGGTTCGAGCCGCGCTCCGGCTACTGAGCCCGGGCGCGGATGAGGATGGTGCTGCCCGCAGTGGCGGCGGCCGTCGCGATGGCGCTGTCGCCAGGCGTGTCGGCAGCCGAACCCGAAGCGGCCGAGGGCAAGTCGCTCGTGGTGATGGGAGATTCGTACACCGCGAACGGGACTTTGGAGACGGCGCTGGGGGACCTGCGTCCGGGCCGCAAGCCGGATGTGCAGTCGGACTGTCCGCACGCCCCGACCTCGTGGCCGACGCAGCTGGGGCAGTCGCTGGGCCTGACCGCTTCGGGATCGTCGGCGGCAGGCGATGTCGTGGATGTGTCGTGCCGGGGCGGGGCCTTGGTCACCGGGCCCGGCGTGACGGTCGTGCACCAGACCAACCGCGCCGTCGCCCGGGGCGCGTTCGGTCCGCGGACGAAGGCGGTGTTGATCCAGGCGGGCATCAACGACGCCTGGGGCGACAACGACCTTCGGCTGCGGCAGACTTACGCCGATTGTGTGCTGGACATGGTGCGCGGCTGCGGTCCGGAGGCCGCGGCCCAGGGCAGGGCGGCCGACTACCGCGGACTCGACGGCCCGCGTTACGCCGAGCGGCTCCGTGCCGTCGTGGTGTATCTGCACTACATCGCGCCGCAGGCGCGGATCGTGCTCGTGGGGTACCCGGAGACGGCTCCGACAGGCGCGCAGCAGTGGTGCGTGAACATCGGGGGCGCGTCGGCGGTGCAGCCGCGGGCAGGCGCGATGGTGCAGCTGTGGGACCGGATGGACGCCGCTCAGCGCGATGCCGCGCGCATTCTGGGCGTGGAGTTCTTCGACACGCGGGCGGCGACAGCCGGTCACGGGCTGTGTTCGCCCCAGCCGTGGATTGCGGGCTACCTCGATCCGCGCAGCGACTGGCGCGGCGAGCCGCTGCATCCCATTCAGCGCAGCGACGCCGCGATCGCGGCGGGCTTGCGGCAGCTGCTCACCGGCGGCGCCCGATGACCACCGCCGACGACATCGAGGCCCCGGCGTCGCGCCCGGCGCCGCGCCGGGCCGACCTGCCGTCGCTGACCGGCGCCCGATGGTGGGCGGCGTTCGCGGTATTCGTGCTGCACGCCGTCGTGTTCCTGCCGGTCTACCCGTTCCAGAAGTCGGAGCTGTTCGCCACTCTGCACCGGTGGATTCCGATGCAGTTGGGCGCTGCCGGGGTGACCTTCTTCTTCATACTGTCCGGCTTCATCATCTACTGGTCGTTCCCCGCGGGCGGTTCGATATCGGGCTTCTACCGGCGTCGGATGCTCAAGATCTTCCCGACGCACCTGGTGGCGGCGGTCGCGTTCATCTGCTTGGCGAGCGTGCCGCTGCACCGGCTGGTGGTGTGGCTGCCCAACCTGTTTCTGGTCCACACCTGGGCGCCGAAATCGACGACGCTCGGCGGGCTGAACGTGCCGTCGTGGTCGCTGTGCGCGGAGGTGCTCTTCTACGCGAGTTTCCCGGTGCTGCTGCCGCTGGTGCGGCGCATCCGCGGCGACCGGGTGCTGTGGTGGCTCGGCGGGCTGCTGCTCGCGATACTGGCGCTGCACACCGCCTATTTCCTGTGGGCGCCGGGGCCGAAGGGGATCGCGAACGCCTTCGCGCCGCGGCTCGTGCCCGGCGACACTTCGCCGAACTTCGAACTGCACGCGTCGCCCGCGTGGTTCCGCCAACCCGACATTCCGGTCCAGCCCGCCTACTGGCTGAGCTACTACTTCCCGCTCTCGCGGCTGCCGGAGTTCTTCCTCGGAGTTCTCGCCGCCCGCATGGTCAGTGAAAACCGCTGGCGCCCGGTCGCTATGACGCTGCCGCTCGCCGCGCTCGCCGCGGCGTACGCCGCCACCTGGGTCGTGCCGGTGAACTACAAGATGTCGGCGCTGCTGGCGGGCCCGATGACGGTCGTCGTGGCTACGATGGCGGCCCGCGACCTGGCAGGCATCCGCGGACTGAACGCCTCGCCGCGGATGGTGTGGCTGGGCAACGTCTCGTATGCGTTCTACCTGATCCAGTTTCCGGTCATGGTCGTGGTCACGCGATACGGGATCGGCGGCCACCGCTTCGGTTTCGCGGGATGGCTGGGATGGACAGCGGTGTGCGCGGCGCTGTCGCTGGCAGCGGCGGCGGCCGTCTACCGCTGGGTCGACGTCCCCGTCATGCGCCGCTTCGCCCGGCGGTCGCCTGTTCGATCGCACAGCGAATCCAGTTTTGCGACACCGTGATCCGATACCGCTCCGTCTGATAGCGTTGTGCGGGTGGCGCGATGGGGTGGCATCGAAAGCTGTCGGGCGGCTGTTGCGGCGGCCGCGCTGTCGGGCGCGGTCCTCGTCGCCGCGGCCGGGCCCGCCGCGGCGGAGGGCAACAAACCGCCGCCTCCTGTCCCGCCTCGGCCCAGCTCGGCGCCGGCCATTCCCATAACGCCGTCCGCTCTGCGGTTCGGCGACTTGGTGGTCGCGCTGCCGCCTTTCGTGCCCGCGGAACCGGTGCGGCAGGTCAATACCGCGAGTGCGGCGAACGAGGCCCAGATCGTCGCGCACCTGCGATCGGTCGGTGTGGCGCCGCGACGCGCGGAGAGCATGGCGGCGGCAATGGTGGGCGGTGCGGTCGGGGGAGCGGTCATCGCCTGCGTCGCGGGCGGCGCGGTGCTGTGGATGTTCCTCGGCGTGTTCTCGATACCGCTGCTGCCCTTCGACTGCGCGAAGGACATCGTGCTCGGCGGCGCCGCGGGTGCGCTGATCGGCGCCGCCGTCGGCGCGGCGCGGCCGCTGCCGCCGTCCTGAATCCCGCCCAAGCCCTTCCTGGATGACCCGTGGAGTGCGCCCGACGCACTCCACGGGTCATCCAGGAAGTCAGTTCCGTCCCCGGCCGGCGCGGCCGCGCGGGTCGCGACC
>JABFVX010000134.1 GCA_013362555.1 Mycobacteriaceae bacterium | reverse complement strand
GATCGGATTCCGCGATGTCGCCGACAGTCGCAAGCTGCTGTCGTGGTCGGTGGTCAATCTCTTGGTCGTGGTGTACGCGCTGATTCCGGTGCTGTGGATCGCGAGCCTGTCCTTCAAACCGGCGGGCAGCATTCACGACGGCCGGTTCATCCCGCGCACGTGGACGCTGGACAACTATCGCGGCATTTTCAAGACCTCGGCGTTCACCAGCGCGCTGGTGAACTCGATCGGCATCGGGCTGATTGCCACGGTGATCGCGGTGGTGATCGGCATGATGGCCGCGTATGCGGTGGCGCGGCTCAACTTTCCGGGCAAGCGGGCGCTGATCGGCGTGGCGCTGCTGGTGGCGATGTTTCCGCCGATCTCGCTGGTGAGCCCGCTGTTCGACATCGAGCGCAGGCTCGGGCTCTTCAACACCTGGCCCGGTCTCATCCTGCCGTACGTGGCATTCGGGCTGCCGCTGGCGATCTACACGCTCTCGTCGTTCTTCCGCGAAATTCCTTGGGAGTTGGAGAAAGCCGCGAAGATGGACGGCGCGAGCGCCGGACAGGCGGTCCGCCGGGTGAGCGGGCCGCTGGCGGCCCCCGGGGTGGTCACCGCGGCGATTCTGGTGTTCATCTTCTGCTGGAACGACCTGCTGTTCGCGATCTCGCTGACCTCGACCGAGCGCTCTGTCACCGCGCCCGCGGCCATGGCCATGTTCACCGGCGCGTCCGAATTCGAGGAACCGACCGGGTCGATATCGGCCGCGGCCATCGTGATTACCATTCCGATCATTGTCTTCGTCTTCATCTTCCAACGTCGAATCGTCGCCGGTCTCACCGCCGGCGCGGTGAAGGGATAGCAGCTGTGGCCGAGATCGTCCTCGACGTCGTCGCGTGGTCGACCACCGACCAAGTGAGGGGCTAGCGCATGGCCGAAATCGTTCTGGATTCAGTGACCAAGAGGTACCCGGACGGCGCTGTCGCGGTGAGCGAGATCGACCTGACGATCGCGGACGGCGAGTTCGTGATCCTGGTGGGGCCCTCGGGCTGCGGGAAAAGCACGACGCTCAACATGATTGCCGGGCTGGAGGACATCAGCGGCGGCGAGCTGCGCATCGACGGGGTTCGGGTGAACGAGAAGGCGCCCAAGGACCGCGACATCGCGATGGTGTTCCAGTCGTACGCGCTCTACCCGCACATGACCGTGCGCGAGAACATTGCGTTCCCGCTGAAGCTGGCCAAGGTCGCGCGCGAGGAGGTCGACAAGAAGGTCGCCGACGCCGCCCGGATCCTCGATCTGACAGCGCATCTGGACCGCAGGCCCGCGCAGCTGTCGGGTGGGCAGCGTCAGCGGGTCGCGATGGGTCGAGCCATCGTGCGCCGCCCCAAGGCATTCCTGATGGACGAGCCGCTGTCCAACCTCGACGCCAAGCTCCGGGTGCAGATGCGCGGCGAGATATCGCGACTGCAGAAGGAATTGGGCACCACCACGGTGTACGTCACGCACGACCAGACCGAGGCGATGACCCTCGGCGACCGGGTGGTGGTGATGCGCGGCGGCGTCGCCCAGCAGATCGGCGCGCCGCAGGAGCTCTACGACCGGCCCGCCAACCTGTTCGTGGCCGGGTTCATCGGCTCGCCGTCGATGAATTTCGTCCCGGGCGAGCTCACGTCGCACGGGCTGCAGACTCCGCTCGGCGTGCTGGAGCTGCCGAAGGACACCTGGGACGAATTGAAGCGCAACCGGGCCGCGCGCCGCGACGTGATCGTCGGCGTGCGGCCCGAGGCGTTCGAAGACGCCGAGCTGGCGGAGTCGGTGGTGAAGATCACCGGGCACCGGCTCGGGGTCGAGGTGGACCACGTCGAGTCGCTGGGTTCGGACAAGTACGCCTACTTCACGGTTGAAGAACAGGTCAGCTCAGCGGAATTGGCCGAGATCGCCGCGGACACGGGCGTGTCGACGATCGGCGGCAACCAACTGGTGGCACGGCTGTCGAACAAGTCCGCGGCCACCCGCGGCGGCACCCTGCAACTGTGCTTCGACCCGGCGAAGGTGCTCTTGTTCGACCAGGCCAGCGGAGCCAACCTGCTGATTTAACAACAGTTCCAAGCCCTTCCAGAATGACCCGTGACGTGCGCCCAGCGCACGTCACGGGTCATTCTGGAAGGTTGAGGGCCTGCGCTTAGCCGGCCAGCTGGGCCAGGACGTCGTGGTGGCGGCGCTGGAAGTCGTTGACCCGGCGGGACAGGTCCTCCAGCTCGCGGATCTGGGCGTAGGTGCGGTTGCGCACGCGCCGCAGCATCGCGGAGAGCTCGGGTCCGGCGGGCCTGCCCGCGGCGCGGTTGGTTGCGGCCAGGCGGTGGATCTCCGCATCGGTCAGGCCCAGTCCCTGTAGTGCGCGGACGATTTCGATGCACCGGACGGCGTCCTCGCCGAATAGGCGAGCGCCCGACGGGGAGCGTCCGCGCGAGCCGATCAGTCCGACCTCTGCCATTCGGTCCAACTCGCGCAATGGAACTCCGGTGCGCCGAGACAACGCTTCGATCGTGTTTCCGGCCGACCGCATCCGCATTGCACCTCTCCTCTGCCAGGTCCGAATTCGCCGGACATTTGCTATTGAGTTCACCGTACCTCAAATCATCGCCGTTTCCGGATATGTGGATATAGTGTCGCGTGTGAAGAGGAGTGCCAAGGCGAAGGTTCCCAACTGCGCGGGCGGTGCGGAGTGCTGCTCGAAGCCGTTGGGTGTGCTGCCGCCGGAGGAGGGAGTGGCGCTGTTGGCCAAGTCATTCCGCGCGTTGGGCGACCCGACGCGGCTGCGTTTGCTGGAATTCCTTCTCACCGAGGAGCACTCGGTCACCGAGTGCGTCCGCCACGTCGGAATAGCCCAGAGCCGCGTATCCACCCACCTGTCACAGCTGGCCGATTCGGGCTACGTCCGCGTCCGACGCGCCGGACAATTCGCGTATTACCGCGTCGCGGACCACCGCGTAGCGGACACCGTCAAACTGGCCCGCGCCATCGCCGCCGACAACGCCACCGCCCTCATCGCGGCCATGCGCTGACCCCTGATGCCGTTCGGTTCAAACCTCCAGAACGACCCGTGACGTGCGTTGAACGCAACTGATGGGTCATTGTGGAGGTCGGGAGGGGTTCAGTTGGTCAGTGCGAGGGTAAAGGGGAGGATGGCGGGGGCGCCTGCCTCGCGGAGGCGGGCGGCGGCGAGGGTCATCGTCCAGCCGGTGTCCATCAGGTCGTCCACGAGCAGGAGGGGGCCCGTCGCGGTGGAAAGGTCAAGGCCGTTGGGGTGCAGGCCGTTCCACAGGCCGGCGAGGCGGTGGGCGCTGTTGGAGCGGCCCATTGTGTCGGCGGTGGAGGCGAGAGTGCCGAGCAGCGGGAGCTTTCCGATGGCGGCGAGTCGAGACGCGAGGCTGTGGACCAACTCCGGGCGCCGGCGCGAGGCGATGGCCACGACACCGGTCGGCCGCTCCGCCCAGTCCCATGCTGCCAGCACCCGCACGCACGCCTGGAACAGGTCGTCGGGGACGGGCTGGTCCGGCGCCGCGTCGGCGAGCAGTTCGCGCAGCCGGTTGCCCCAGCCGATGTCGGTGAGCCTGCCCACCGCTCGGCCGGGTTCGGCGAGTTGGGCGGCCGAAATGCGGCCGGACAGCGGCACACCGAGCGCCGCCATGCCCGACGGCCACTGCTTGCGGGGCGCGATGTCGACGCCGGGCCTGCTCAGCCGCTCGCCCGCGGCCGTGGCCGCGTCCGCGGAAACCTCGACGCTCCAACTGGTGCCAGTGCAGTTGTCGCAGCGGCCGCACGGCGCGGCGGCCGGGTCGTCGAGTTGCTCGAGCAGGAACGCCATCCGACAGCCCGAGGTGCGTTGGAAATCGAGCATCGCCTGCTGCTCAGCCGCCCGGGCCGCGGCGATGCGGTCGTAGCGCTCGGCGTCGTAGTCCCAAGGCGCGCCGGTTGCCGTCCAGCCGCCGCGCACGCGGCGCACCGCGCCGTCCACGTCAAGGACCTTCAGCACGATCTCCAGGCGATTGCGCGACAGTTCGACCAGCGGCTCCAGCGCGGTGGTGGACAGCGGCCGGTCGGCGGCGGCCAATGCGGCCAACACCTGTCGGACGACG
This sequence comes from Mycobacteriaceae bacterium, assembly GCA_013362555.1. Lineage (GTDB taxonomy): Bacteria > Actinomycetota > Actinomycetes > Mycobacteriales > Mycobacteriaceae > JABFVX01. The sequence continues at coordinate 978 of JABFVX010000134.1, read as the reverse complement.
CGCTCTGGCGGGAACGCCATCGAGGCGAAATACCGCCAGATGTCGCGGTCTTCCGGTCCGGGCAACAGCAGCACGTCGGCCCGGCGCACACCGCGGCCTGCACGGCCGATCTGCTGGTAGTACGCGATGGGCGACTGCGGCGACCCCAGGTGAATCACGAACCCCAAGTCCGGCTTGTCGAAGCCCATGCCGAGTGCGGAGGTGGCCACGAGGGCCTTGACCCGGTTCGCCAGCAGGTCGGTCTCGGCCCGCTCGCGTTCCTCCGGGTCGGTCTTGCCGGAGTACGCCGCGACCGGGTATCCGCGCTCGGCGAGAAACGCGGCGACGTCGTCAGCTGCGGACACGGTGAGCGTGTAGATGATCCCGGATCCGGGCAGCTCGGCGAGCCGCTGCGCCAGCCATGCCAGCCGGGCCTGCGCGGTGGGCAGGCGCACCACCGACAGTCGCAGGCTCTCCCGGTCCAGGGCCCCGCGCAACACCAGCACCGGGCTGTCGGCGCGGCTCGCCGCGGAACTGTGGTCGTCGCCGAGCCCGAGCTGGTCGGCGACGTCCCGTACGACGCGGTCGTTCGCGGTGGCGGTCGTGGCGAGCACCGGCACCCGCTCGGGCAGCTCGGTGAGCAGTGTCCGCAGCCGCCGGTAGTCGGGACGGAAGTCGTGGCCCCAGTCGGAGATGCAGTGCGCTTCGTCCACTACGAGCATGCCGGCCTCCGCGGTGAGCTTCGGCAGCACGGCGTCCCGGAAGTCGGGGTTGTTGAGCCGCTCCGGGCTGACCAGCAGCACGTCCACCTCGCCCGCGACCACTTGCTGCTGGATCAATTCCCAGTCGTCGGTGTTGGCGGAGTTGATCGTCGCCGCGCGCACCCCGGCCCTGGCGGCGGCGTCGATCTGGTTGCGCATGAGCGCGAGCAGCGGCGATACGATCACAGTCGGCCCGGCGCCGCGCGCCCGCAGCAACGCCGTCGCCACGAAATACACC
>JABFVX010000082.1 GCA_013362555.1 Mycobacteriaceae bacterium | reverse complement strand
TCCTGCAGAGCGTCTTCGGCGTCTTGGAAGGATCCGAGCATTCGGTAGCAGTGCACATGAAGTTCGCGGCGGTAGGGCTCGGTCAGCGCGCGGAACGCGTCGCCGTCGCCCGTCCGCGCCCGTGCGATCAGGTCGGTGCTCACCTGGCAGCCTCTCTCCTCGACAACAGTACGTCCGGTATGGACACCGGCCGGGCCGGGAACTGGGCGGCGGACAAACGCACCGTTTTTGGTCAAACGCACCGGAAGTTTCCGGTGCGTTTGACCAAAAACGGTGCGTTTGTCGCCCTTGGGCACATAACGGCACGGCCGCCATTTGGCGAGGGTATGACCACGGCTCCCGAAACGCTCGGATTTCCGAGGGAAACTCCATGACATCGGAGGCGACGTCGGAGGAGGCCGCGATGAACCAGGCCGAGCTGGACACGACCATGTGCCGGGACTGCTGGCGGCGGGACAACCTCACCTTCGCCCAGCGCCTGGATCCCGCCTACATCCGGCGAGAACACCGGCATCTGTGCGACGAGCACCGGGCCGTCCGCCGGGAGATACGGGCCGCGTGAACCTTCTCCGGAATGACCCGTGGAGTGCGTTGGATGCACGTCACGGGTCATTCTGGAGGTTTTGGGGTGTCAGGGGGAACCCGGAGTTCGGGCGGCTCGAAGTCCGGGTGGATTCGCGGGTCGGGCACTGATGTCCGGGGGCGGCGGCGCGGGCAGGCTGACCGCATGTTCCGGTTTGTGGGTGCGGTTCGGCTGAAACGGGTGCTGGCGGTGCTCGGGGCCGTGGCCGGTGTGCTGGCTGTCGCGGTCGGCGGCGGGGTGTTCTGGGTGTGGCGCGCCGCCGAGGTGAGCACGGTGGGCGCGGAGGCGTTCGACACCGAGTTGCGGGTGCCGCCCGTCGCGCCCTCGCGGGTGCGGGCCGACGGAACCCGGGTGTTCGACTTGCGGATGCAGGCGGGCAGCACCGAGTTTCGGCCGGGGGCCGCGACATCGACCTGGGGTTTCAACGGCGGCTATCTCGGGCCGACGCTGCGGGCACGCCGCGGGGAGCGGGTCGAGGTGAACGTCCGCAACGGGCTCGACGAGCCGTCCACGGTGCACTGGCACGGCATGCACCTGCCCGCGGCGATGGACGGCGGCCCGCATCAGCCGGTGCCCGCGGGCGGAGCATGGACGCCGAGTTGGACGGTGAACCAACCCGCCGCGACACTCTGGTACCACCCGCATCCGCACGGCGGAACCGAGCAGCACGTGCAGCGCGGTTTGGCCGGGATGTTCCTCGTCGACGACGACGCCACACAGCGCCTCGCGCTGCCGCACAGCTATGGCGCGGACGACCTGCCGCTGATCGTGCAGGACGTGAAATTCCGCGGGGCACAGTTCGATCACGGACACGCGATGTTCCGGGACGTCGGGTTCCTCGGCACGCGGACAATGGTGAACGGCACGCTCAGCCCGTATCGGAGAGTGGACGCCGAACTGGTGCGGCTGCGGCTGCTCAACGCCTCCGCGGCCCGCGTGTACGCGTTCGGGTTCGCCGACAACCGCGACATCGCCCTCGTCGGCACCGACGGCGGGCTGCTGTCGCACCCGGAGACAGTGACACGAGTGCCGTTGTCGCCCGGCGAGCGGGCGGAGGTCGTGGTGCGGATGCGCCCCGGCGAAACGGCTGTGCTGCGCAGCTATCCGCCGGACGGCGGCGGCGGGTTCTGGGGCAGGCGATTCAGCGGCGGCGATGATTGCTTCGACGTCCTGCAGCTGCGGGCGGCCCGACAACTGCGCCCCGCCGCCCCGCTGCCTGCTACGCTCACCGATCCCGAACTGCCGGACGCCCGAAATGCGGTGCGCAAGCGCGACTTCGATTTGGCGATGGCGACGATCAACGGGCGCGGGATGGACATGAGCCGCGTCGACCACACCATAGTCCGGGGCACGACAGAACTCTGGACGGTCCGCAACCAGGATGGGATGCCGCACAACTTCCACGTGCACGACGTGCAGTTCCGTGTGGTCGACATGAACGGCGCGCCACCGCTTCCCACGCTGCGCGGGCCCAAGGACACCGTGTTCCTGCCTGCGGGCGCGACAGCGACGCTGGCGCTGCGCTTCGACGGCCCGCCCGACCCCGACCACCCCTACATGTACCACTGCCACCTGCTTTACCACGAAGATCTCGGCATGATGGGCCAATTCGTCGTCGTCGAACCCGGCCAACAGGCAGGCGCCCCGCCGTACTCCCACCACGGCCACTGAAATATCTCCGGAATGACCCGTGGCGTGCGTTGGACGCACGCCACGAGTCATTCTGGAGAGGGGAAACTCCGAATTCCGACGGCGTGTCCGGGTGTCATCGCGCACGCAGTGGTCCACTATGCGGTGGATGCGAATTCTTCGGGTGTGCATCGTCACAGTGTCGGCAGCGGTCACCATCGCGGGACTCGGTCCCGCGCGGGCCGATGCGGCGGGACTGGCGCACTATCTGGATGTCCCCCTGACCAACCGGCACGCCGCGGCGGGCCCCGGCGGAGTCGACCCGCGGCTGCCATACGACCGCGCCGAGCTGCGGAGCCTGCTCAATCGCGCTCGGGCCGAGCATATTCCGCCGAAGCGCTATGCCGCCCTGCTGTTCCAGTACTGGCTCGTCGACACGACCGACAAGGCCGGAATCGATCTGCGCGGCTGGAATCCGCGCACCGGAGTCGCCGCCAACCGATCGAACCTGGTGAAGTCCTACACCTATTACGAAGCGCTGCAACTGGGTCACCGCGAGTTGCAGTGGGCAGGCATGGGCGGGCAGGTGGGCGCCGACTTCGGCGGCGGGCTCATCGATTTCGAGCTGATGACCGGCCTGTACTCCGTCCCCGGCGTCGCCGACGCCGCGCGGGCGATCGTCGACGCCGCGGTGCGGGCGGTCGGCCCGCAGGTCCTCGGTTCCCTGCCGCGCGGACTGGTGGCGCTCGCCGACGCGGGCGGCCGGATCACCCCCGACGACCTGCGCTACATCATCGGCATGATTCTGGTGATGCAGAAGAACATCTTCTCCGACCTCATGCCGATGCACGACGCCTACCTTGCGGGCGGCATTGCGGCCTTGACGGAGTTCCGCGACGCGGGTCTGTTCGGCAACGACATCCTGAACGCGTGGAAAGACATCGCCTCCCATCGCGCCGACCGGGTCGCCCGGGGCAACGCGACGCTGCTGCGGCGTGAGCAGTACACGATCGTCGGACCGCAGTGGAACGCGGTTCGCGCGTACAAAGGCGCGGTGGGCGAGGCCGTCTGCTATCTCTCGACGGTCGGCGGAAACCCCTCGGTGGCGGGAGTGGTACCACCGCGGGCGTACCACCCCGTCGAATACACGTTCCTCGACGCGGCAGGCCGCAAACAGACGCTGACTCTGCCGCTGCCGAACTGGAACTGGTCGGTGTTCCCGGCGCGGTGGGACTACATCACCCATGAGCTGCTGCCGAAATACGCCTACCAGGTCAACAACGACTGGCCCGCGCTCAGCGCCGAACTGCACAAGCCGTACGAGCTCCAGTTGGAATCGCACCGGCCGCTCGCGAACATTCCCGGCCTGATGCAGTCCGCCTTGCAGACGATGAAAGTAACACCCGCACAGCCGGACACACCGTTGGGAGCACACTGACATGCTGCGATCGACCGGCGCCGCCCTCGCGGCGATCATCCTGGCCTGTACGGTCGTACAGATCGGACGCGCCGCGCCACCGCCGCCCACGCCGCCGCCGACGGTGCGCACGCCGAGTCTCGGCGAGGTCTTCAACGGCTACGTGGTCGGCACGCTGACCGCGGCGACGGTCGGGTCGCCTGCGGAGATCTTCCACGCGCTGCGCGCCGACGACCCGTTCTACGCCGAACCCCGGCTGAAAGGCACGGAAAAGCCGGGCACGCTGCTCAAGGCCAAACCGGTCAGCGTGATGTTCCAGGGGGTGAAGCCGGCCCACCTCGCCGCATACAAACTGATGTACGTCACCACCGGCATCGACGGACGGACACCGGTGATCAGCACCGGAATCCTCATGATTCCCCTGGACGGCCAGCCGATTTCGCGAAAACACCTGGTCAGCTACCAAGAGGCCAACGACAGCGTCGGCTGGTCGTGCCACCCGAGCACGCAATGGACCGGCGGCGCCCCGATCGACGGCGCCTCGTGGTCGGCCCTCGGCCCCCTGGCGCTGATCTTCGGCAAGGGGCACGCGGTGATGGTCTCCGACGTCGGCAACGACGCCGACCGCAGGCCGCACGGCGTCTTCGCGGGCAAGTTCGCAGCGCACGCCCAACTCGACGGCGTCCGCGCGGCACTGCATTACCGCCGAGCCGGGTTGAACCCGCACGCGCAAGTGGCGTTGTTCGGCATCGCGGGCGGCGGTGTCGGCGCGGCATTCTCGGCCGAATTGCAGCCGAAGTACGCCCCCGAGTTGCGGATTGCGTCGACTGTGCTGGAAGGAATGGTCGTGCGGCCCCGCAACTTCATGCGGGTCGCCGATGGGTCGGTCGGCTCCGGATTCGCCTTCGCGACCCTGTTGGGCCTGGAGCCGTGGTACCCGGAAATGCGTCTCGACGCCAAACTCAGCCCCGCCGGGCTCGAGGTCGCCCGGTTTTACCGCACCCAATGCCAGAGCCCCGCATATTTCTCGCTGCCCTTTGTGCCACTGCGGCTGCTGTTCAGCAACGGCCGGTCGCCCGCGGACGAGCCGGACTTCCAGCGCGCGTTCGCCGACAACGAGCTCGGCAAGTCCGGCGCCCCGCGCTCCAAGGTTCTGATCACGTCCTGCGCCAAGGACGACTCCCCCATGTCGCTGGTTCCCGCGCAGGACTCCCGCGAACTGGCCCAGACCTACCGGGCACACCACACCGACACCACCTATGCACCGTCGGACTGCGGCATGGTCCGAATGCTCACCGACCTCTACGGCTGGGGCACGGACCTGTTCGGCATGCAAACGGTCGACTGGATGCACCGCCAGTTCCACTGACCGGGCACCAACCTCCAGAATGACCCGTGACGTGCGCCCAACGCACGTCACGGGTCATTCTGGAGAATAGAGTCGACTTAAACTTGCACTTGATGTGATATAGATCACAGCATTGGATCG
>JABFVX010000456.1 GCA_013362555.1 Mycobacteriaceae bacterium | reverse complement strand
CGCGCTTCGGGTGCAGGACTGCGTCAGAGACTCAGGCGGCGGGCAAGGGTTTCGGCGATGTCGTGAATCGGGGCGCTGCTGCGGTGGGCCCGGGCGGTGAGCAGTGCGCCTTCGAATGCCGCTACCAGGAGGGCGGCCAGTTCGGCGGCGTCGGTGGCGCTGTGGCCGCGGGTGCGCAGCCACTCGGCGAGGGTGTCGTGCCACTCGGCAAAGCACTTCGCCGCCGCGGACTGGATGACGTCGGAATCCGATGCCGCGTCCAGGGTGGTGGTGGCGATCGGGCAGCCGTTGCGGAATTCGGAGCGCTCGAGGTCGTCGGCGAGCAGTTGCGCGAAGCTGCGCAGATTCTCGGCGACCTCGCCGCCGGCCGACAGGGTGGTGGTGATGCTGGCGGTGACCCGCTGCCCGGCGGTGCGCAGCGCCTCGCCCGCTATCTGCTCTTTGCCGCCTGGAAAGTAATGGTAGAGCGAACCTTTCGGCGCCCGCCCGCTGCTGACGACGTCATTGAGGCCCATCGCGTGGTACCCGTTCCGGCGCATCAGCCGGGCCGCGGCGTTGACGATGCGGGCCCGGGTTGGCATGTCCTCCTGAACTCGCGGCGGCCTGCCGCGGCGGCGGGGAGTTTCGGCCGAACGATCGTTCATATTTCAGAAAGATACCACGACTGGTCGATATAGCACAGTGGAATGTCCGAATTTCTATAAACACTGATGTTCGTTATTTTTGGACCGTCGATCAGGCCACCGGAAATCCGGGTGCGTGTGCACGCAAGACCGTGGGAGCATGGGTGCCATATGACGGACAACGAGATTTACGAGGACCGCCTCCGCGCGGACCCCACGGTCGGCGAGATGCAGGTCGACGACCGCAGTGCGCTACGGCGTGTGGCCGGGCTGTCGACCGAACTCACCGATGTCACGGAGGTCGAGTACCGGCAGCTGCGCCTGGAGCGGGTGGTGCTGGTCGGCGTGTGGACCGAGGGCAGCGCCGAACAGGCCGAAGCCAGTATGACCGAGTTGGCGGCGCTGGCCGAGACGGCCGGCTCGGAGGTGCTGGAGGGCCTGGTGCAGCGCCGCGACCGGCCGGACGCCGCCACCTACATCGGCTCCGGCAAAGCGGCGGAGCTGCGCGAGGTGGTGCTCGCCACCGGCGCCGATACGGTGATCTGCGACGGCGAGCTCACGCCGGCGCAGTTGACCGCCTTGGAGAAGATAGTCCAGGTCAAGGTGATCGACCGCACCGCGCTGATCCTGGACATTTTCGCGCAGCACGCGACGTCGCGGGAGGGCAAGGCCCAGGTGTCGCTGGCCCAGATGGAGTACATGCTGCCCCGACTGCGCGGCTGGGGCGAGTCGATGTCGCGGCAGGCCGGCGGTAGAGCGGGCAGTAACGGCGGCGTGGGTTTGCGCGGTCCGGGTGAGACCAAGATCGAGACGGACCGCCGCCGCATCCGGGAACGGATGGCCAAGCTGCGCCGCGAGATCAAGGAGATGAAGACCGCCCGCGACGTGAAGCGCGAGAAGCGGCTCGGCAGCGGCATCGCCTCGATCGCGATCGTGGGCTACACCAACGCGGGCAAGTCGAGCCTGCTCAACGCGCTGACCGGCGCGGGGGTGCTGGTTCAGGACGCGCTGTTCGCCACGCTGGATCCGACGACGCGGCGCGCGGAGCTGCCGGACGGCCGAGAGGTCGTCTTCACCGACACCGTCGGGTTCGTTCGGCACCTGCCCACCCAGCTGGTCGAGGCGTTCCGCTCCACGCTGGAAGAGGTCGCCGACGCGGACCTGTTGCTGCACGTGGTGGACGGCTCGGACCCGCTGCCCGCCGAGCAGATCAAAGCGGTGCGCGAGGTGATCGCCGATGTCCTGCGGGACAGCAGCCGCCGCCCGGCATCGGACGGTCGCTCGGCGAGGGCCGCGCCTGCGGAATTGCTGGTGGTCAACAAGACCGACGCAGTTGACGACACCGCGTTGACGCACCTGCGGGCGCTGCTCCCGGATGCGGAGTTCGTGTCCGCCTACACCGGCGACGGGCTGGACAAACTCCAGGCCCGCCTGGCCGACGTGGTCGGCGGCCTCGACGTGGAAGTATCGGTCCTGTTGCCCTACACCCGGGGCGATCTGGTGGCCCGCATCCACACCGACGGCATGATCGTCGACTCCTCGCACGACGAGGAGGGCACCCGCATCCGCGCCCGAGTCCCGGTGGCGCTGGCCGCGGTTCTCGCCGACTACGCCCACGGCTGACGCCGGCACAGCATTACTTCTCTCCAGAATGACCCGTAGTGTGCGTCGGGCGCACATCACGGGTCATTCTGGAGGTTTGCGGTGTGGCGGGTGGGTTGTGGCCGAAATGTGGTGCAGCATGACTCGTCACATTTCCGGCAGGGGAGAGACCGTCGATGCGCTTGCTATCCGCACATATCACGAAGTTCAAGAGCGTCAATGACTCCACCGCGTTTCCGGTAACAGATGATGTCACCGCATTGGTCGGCAAGAACGAATCCGGCAAGACCGCGGTGCTGGAGGCGCTGTACCGCGTGAATCCGCTGCCGAGCGGGCATCCCGTCGATTTCGACGAACTCGACGACTACCCGCGTCGCTCGTTGGCCCGGGACAAAACCAACATCCCCGATGTCGAACCGATTCGGGTGACATTCCAGTTGGAGCCGTCCGATATCGAAGCAGTGGAAAAGCAATTCGGCCCGGAGGCGCTGATGGCCGACCGGCTCGTCATCACGCGGCGCTACAACGACAAGAGCATCTGGTACGACAGCAAACCCACCTTGAACGCGCTGGCCGCGGCCAGGCACCTGGTCGCGAACGCCGGTCTGGTGACGCCGCAGCTGGACGCTGCCGCGAATGTCGACCAGTTGATCGGGGCCCTGCGTGCCGAGGGCCACGCCACCGCGGATCAAGTGGCGGACGTCTTGGCGGAACGCGATCTGGACCGCGACATCTGGCGGATCCTGTACCGGCGGCTGCCGAAATTCCAGTACTTCGACGAGTACAACGTGCTGCCGGGCAGCGTGTCCATCGACCGGCTGCAGAAGGTCCCCGAACACGAACTCAGCCCGGAAGAGCGCACGGCGCTGTCGCTGCTGCGGCTGGCCGGTGTGGAGTCCGACGCATTCACCCTGGACGCCTACGAGAGCCGCAAGGCGGCTCTGGAGTCGGCGGCGAACGAGTTGAGCGATCAGCTCTTCCAGTACTGGACCCAGAACCCGGACCTGTCGGTGGAACTCGACATCGAGTTCCGGTCGGTGCCCACTCCCGAAGCCCCGCAGCAGGTCGAACCGTGGCTGCACATCCGCATCAAGAACCAGCGGCACCGGGTCACGCTCGGAATGGCGGGCAGGTCCAGGGGATTCATCTGGTTCTTCTCGTTCCTGGCCGCGTTCTCCGAGCATGCCGACAGCGTCACCCGCCGCATCATCCTGCTCGACGAGCCCGGTTTGAACCTGCACGCCAAGGCGCAGGAAGACCTGCTGCGCTACATCGACGAGCGGCTCGCGCCGAACCACCAGGTCATTTACAGCACGCACTCGCTGTACATGATTCCGCCGGGCAGGTTGGACCGCTGCCGCACCGTCGAGGACGTCGGAAACGAGGGCACGACGATCAGCCGCGACATCTGGAAAGCGCGGTCGGATACGATGCTTCCGCTGCTCGGAGCGCTCGGCGTGGACATGACACAGAACGTTTTCGGCGGCGCCCACCGACTGCTCGTGGAAAGCCCGGCCGATATTGCGTACCTGACGGTCATGAGCGAGGTCGTTCGCCGGACCGGCGGTGTCCCGCTCGATCCGCGCTGGACCATCACCCCGGTCGGCGGGCTCGACAAGATCCCGGTGCTCATCACGCTGCTGGGCGGCAACGATCCGAATACGGCCTATCTGATGGACGTCTCGACCGACGGCGACGTGCGGGTTGCGCAACTGGCGAGCCGGGGGCTGTTGGACCGAAGCCGGATGGTCCACCTGACCGACATCGTCGGCGCCCGCGAGGCGGGCGTGGAGGACCAGTTAGATCAGAACAGGTATCTCAAGCTGTTGGCGGCGTCGAAGGTCGGCAAGTTCGCCAAGTGCGAGCTTCGCGCCGGCATTCGCATCGTCACCCAGATCGAAACGTTGTGCGGCGGGCGGTTCGACCCCTATCAGCCCGCAGGTCACCTCGTCCGGTCGCCGGGAAAGCTGCTGGGCGAGTTGGACGCAGGCACCCGCAAGCGGTTCCAGCAGCTGTTCGAGCGGATCAACGCCCTGCTGTAGCCGGACGGGTTGCGATCCGGAGACGGAGGCGGACGCCGCCGAGCGGGCTCTCATCGAGTTCGACTGTGCCGGAATGCAACTCGGCTTGTTGTCGAACCAGGGCGAGCCCGAGGCCGGAGCCCTCGGAGCCGGCGCCTTTGACGAACCGGTCGAATGCCGTGGCGCGCAGGTCGTCCGGTATGCCCCGGCCGTCGTCGTCGATGACGATCTCGACCCCGGCATCGGAGCCGGACGCGGCGACGGTCACGGTGTCGGCGCGGCCGTGCTGCACCGCGTTGGCGACGGCGTTGGTCACCACGAGCATGAGTCCCGCGGGCAGGCCCGTCATCGTGGTGGTCGTGCAGTCCGCGAGCATGACGCGGCACTGCGGGTGGCGGCGCTGGGCGTCGTGGGTGGCGCGGTCCAGGATCTCGCACAGGTCGAACGGCTCGAAGACCTCGGGATCGGTGAGTTCGCCGACGGCGAGCCGCTCCAGGTCGGTGAGCGTGTTCTCGATCTGGCGTTCGGCCAGCAGCAGGTCCGACAGCACCGCCCGGCGCTGCTGCTCGGGCAGTGTTTTGGTGGCGAGGACCTCCAGGTCGGTGCGCACGGAGGTCAGCGGCGTCCGCAGTTCGTGCGCGCAGACCGCCGCGAAATCCCGGGCGGTCGCCAGGGCGCGGGAGGTTTCGCCGTGCTCCGCCTCGAGGCGGGCGAGCATCCGCGTGACAGCCTCCGAGAGCTCCTCCGCCTCGCGTGACCCGCGTCCGGACAGCGGCGGCAGCTGTTCGAGCGTGTCGATCCGGTGCGTGGCGCCCGCGAGCCTGCGCAACGGCCGCGCGACGAATCCGGCCAGCAGCCAGCCCAACACGGCCGCGACCGCAACCCCGGTCAATCC
>JABFVX010000012.1 GCA_013362555.1 Mycobacteriaceae bacterium | reverse complement strand
CTCTTCCGATCTACGAAGGCGAGCACGAACGCGAACGCGACCGCCAGGAACCCGGTTCCGGCGAAGATCCACATGCCGATCGTGCCGCCGGGGATCGTGAACGCGCGGGGCAGGTCCGGCCTGCTGTAGCGCAGCCGGATGGCGGCGGCGTACATGGCCATGTAGATGATCAGGTACAGGCTCACCGCCATCGCGGAGATGAGGAAGAACGCCGAGCTGACATCGTCCATGACGAGGTATATCGACGACAGCAGGGTGACGACGACGCCTTGGATGACGAGGATGTTCACCTGCACGCCACGGCCATTGACCTTCTGCAGCAGCGGCGGCAGCAGCCCGTCGCGGGCGGTCGCGAGCACACCGCGGCTCGGCCCGAGAATCCATGCCAGCACGCCGGCGAGCGCGCCGTACGCGATGAGGGCGGCTAGGATGCGGACCGGCCAGGCAGTGTGGATCAGTTCGGTGAACCCGGTGGTGAACGCGTCGAACACGCCGGTGTTGAGGTCCATCCGCGAGTACGGAACGATGCCGGCGACCGCGAGCGCGCCCAGCGTGAAAATGCCGAACGCGGTGACCGCGGCCACCATGATGGCGGCGGGATATCCCTTGGCCGGGTTCTTCAGCTCCATGGCATGCACGCCCTGGGCTTCCACGCCCGCGAAGTTGAGCAGAATCCCGGCCAGGAACGACACTCCGGACAGACCCGCGATGTAGGGGAAGAAGCGGGGTGCGTCGTGGCCGTGTTCGGTGACGGTCACCGCCCGCGCCGCGGTGTGCTCCCAGCCGATCGAATGGCCTGCGCAGACCCACCAGATGAACACGGCCACCAGGACGATGCCGGGCAACGCGGTGCCGAGCAGGAACCCCGCGCGGGTGACTTTCAGCGCGAACTGGTTGCTGACGAACGCGACCAGGGTGCACAGCCAGAACGCGGCGATCGCGAAAATTCCTACATAGACGTGGTTCTGGGCAATGTCGGGCCGGTCGAAGGCGTAAGCCACGCCCGCGGCCGCGAAGCTCATGCCGGTGGGGTAGAAGACGATCACCTGAATCCACGACAGAAAGATGACCGCGAATCCGACCTTCTTGCCGAACGCGCCGCTGACCCACGCGTAGAGTCCGCCCGCCTCGGTCCCGAAGGCGCTGCCCAACTCGGCCGCCACCAGCCCCGCCGGTATCAGGAACAGCACGGTGGCGAAGCCGATGTAGAAGAACATCGTCATTTCTTCCTTGGCCATCATCGGCAGCCCGCGCAGGCTGGTGACGATGGACGCGGCGGTGGTGAAGCCGAGCGCGGACACTGTGAGGTACTTGGTCCCCGCCGCGGCGTGGGTCACGGCGCCGCCTCGGCAGCGGGCTTGACGGGGACGGCGGCGGTGGCGCTGTGGGTGAATCCGCCCGCCTCCCTGCGGGTGAGGGGCCGCGACATCGGGTTCTTCCGCAGCTGGTCGATGCTGCGCGCGACATCGGCGATGAGCAGGTCGACCATGTCGACGCTGAAGCCGTGCCGCAGCACCGCGCGCATGATCGTCTCGTCGCCCCGGTTCGCGGGCAGCGGGTAGGCCGCGATCAGCCACCCGCGCGTGCGCAGCCGATCGGACAGGTCGTAGAGATTGAATCCGGCGTCCAGATCCTTCAGGCGCCACGAGACCGCGGTGATGCCGTGCCGCGGGTCGGCGTCGTGGATCATCTCGAAATAGCCGAGGCCGGTCAGCTCGGCGGCGAGATGTTGTGACACCCGGTAGATTTCGGCCTGCACCCGCCGGTATCCCGTGTGCCCGAGCCGAATGAAGTCATAATACTGGGTAATGGCCTGCCCGCCCGGACGGGAGAAATTCAGATTGAACGTCGCCATGCTGACGCCGAGATAATCGACGTTGAAGATCAACTCTTCGGGGAGGTCCGCCGGTTCGCGCCATATCGCCCACCCGGCGCCCAGCGGGGCGAGCCCGGTCTTGTGGCCCGAGGCATTGATCGACTTCACGCGGGGCAGCCGAAAATCCCACACCAGGTCCGGCGCGCAGAACGGGGCGAGAAAACCGCCGCTGGCCGCGTCGACATGGATCGGAATGTCCATTCCGGTTCGGGATTCGACCTCGTCGAGGGCCGCGCTCACCCCGGCGACGTCCTCGAACAGTCCGGTGAATGTCTGGCCGAACGTCGGGACCACCATGATGGTGTTCTGGTCGACATGGTCCGCGACGTCGTCGGGGTGCATGGTGAAGCGGTCGCCGCGCAATGGAATCTGCCGAATTTCGACGTCGAAATACCGGGCGAATTTCTCCCAGCAGACCTGCACCGGTCCGCAGACGAAATTGGGGACGCCGGCGCCGCCGTTCTTGCGCCAGCGGAATTTCGCGGCCAGCCCCCCGAGCATCGCCGCCTCGGACGAACCGGTGGTCGAGGTGCCGGGCGTGGACATCGGCGCGGGGGCGTGCCACAAGTCGGCGACCATGCGGACGCAGCGCTGCTCCAGCTCGGCCGTCTGCGGGTACTCGTCCTTGTCGACGATGTTCTTGTCCAGTGATTCGTTCATGAGCCTGCGCGCCTGGTCATCGACCCAGGTGGTGCAGAACGTCGCCAGATTCATCCGCGAGACGCCGTCGAGCATCAGCTCGTCGTGCACTACCTCGTAAGCGACTTGTCCGAGCATTTCGGGAACGGGAAAGCCGCCTTTCGGCGCGGCCCGGCGCAAACCGGGACGCGCGAAGAGATCGTCAGGCTCAGGCGCACCGGACATTTCGCCTCCACTGGTTCGACGCCGTAACGGCGCCCGCCGCCGCTCGCGTAATTCTGCAACAGAGTCGGCGCCGCTGCCGTGCGAGTATCTGACCCATGGACTATCGACGTGTCTTGCAGCAGGTGATGTCCACGGCCGCTCCGTATGTCGGGGAAGGGAAAGTTGCGGATTACATTCCGGAGCTCGCTCGGGTCGACCCGAAGCAGTTCGGCTTCGCGATTGCCACGGTCGACGGCCGGGTATTCAGCGACGGCGACGCCGATGTCCCGTTCGCCATCGAGAGCGTTTCCAAAGTCTTCGCGCTCGCTCTGGTTCTCCAACGCGGCGACGAAAAATATTGGAGCCGGGTCCGGCGTGAACCTTCCGGCATGGCGTTCAACGATCTCATCGAGTTGGAGGTCGAGAACGGCATACCGCGCAACCCTTTCATCAACCCCGGCGCCATTGTGACCACTGACCAGCTGCTGGCCGACACCGGCGACGCGGTCGCAAGCGCCCGTGCGCTGCTGCGCGCCGAGACCGGCAACCCGAATATCGAAGTCGACAGTGTCACTGCGGAATCCGAGCTGCGCACCGGCGACCGCAATCGCGCCATCGCCTACCTGATGGCCAGCTTCGACAACATGGCCAACCCGGTCGACCTGGCGCTCGACCACTATTTTCGTCAGTGCTCGATCAGCATCACCTGCGCCGAACTGGCCAAGGCGGGCCTGGTGATCGCGCGACACGGACTGCGGGCCGACGGGACCCGGCTGCTCTCGGAATCCGACGCCCGCCACGTCATCGCGCTGATGGCCACTTGTGGCACCTACGACGAAGCGGGCAATTTCGCCTACCGCGTCGGCCTGCCCACCAAGAGCGGCGTCGGCGGCGGCCTGCTGGCCGTAGTCCCGAACCACTGCGCGGTGGCGGCATGGGGTCCCGGTCTCGACCCCAAGGGCAACTCGATCTCCGGCGCGGTCGCGCTCGAATCGTTCGCGCACGCCAGCGGACTGGCGATGTACTAGCCCAACCCCCTCCAGAATGACCCGTGGCGTGCGTCAGGTGCACGTCACGGGTCATTCAGGAGGGTCTTAACCCAAGGTCGCCGACAGCCAGCGGCGGGCGGCGGCCCCGTCGGGAGCGTGGTGGGTCGCCAGGTCCAGCTCGGGCGGCCGATGCTCGGGCGCCCAGCGCGGCACCGCCCGCACGGACATGCCCGCCGCGTGCGCCGACCGGATGCCCGCCGCCGAATCCTCCACCGCCAGACAGTGTCCCGGGGCGACCCCGAGCCTGCGGGCGGCGTGCAGGTACGGCGCCGGGTGCGGTTTCGTCTCGGCCTGGTCCTCCCGGGTCACCACGGTCCGGAAGTGACCCCGCAGGCCGAAATGGGCGAGCGCGGCGTGGACGAACCGGCGGGGGGAGGCCGACACCAGTCCCGTCGCCGCGGCATCGGCGGCGATCGCGGGCAGCGCGTCCGCACCGGGCACCAAGTCGACGCTCCCGGTGCGGATTTCGGCGATCATCAGGTCGACGCAGTCCTCGGCGACCTGGGCGGCGGGCAGGTTCCCGCAGACCCTGGCGAGGTGGTGGGACCAGTCGCCGTGGCCGTGGGTGCCGCGGCGGTCGTCGTCGGTCCAGGTGTGGCCGTGGGGGGCCGCGGAGTCGGCCCAGCACCGGTCCCACGGCTGCATCGTGGCGACCAGGGTCCCGTCCAGATCGAACAGGACAGCGTCGACCCGAGTCCTCATGCCCGCGCGGGCTGCGCGGCGGCGCAGCGGGCCATCAGCTGTTCGATCGCGATCAGCCGCAGCCCGTGCGCGTCGGCGAACGCACGCAGCGCCGCAAAACGCATCACCGACCCGTCGTCGTGGCACAGCTCGCTGATCACCGCCACCGGCTCCAGACCCGCCAGCCGCATCAGTTCCACGCCCGCCTCGGTGTGGCCCTGCCGCGCGGCCAGTCCCCGCGGGTGCGCCCGAAGCGGGAATATGTGTCCAGGCCTGCACAATTCGCTCGGCCGGGTCGCCGGGTCGGCCAGTGCGCGCAAGGTCGTCGCCCGGTCCTCGGCGCTGATGCCGGACACCACCCCCCGCACCGCATCCACGGTGACCGTGAACGCGGTCTGCTTGTCGTCCTGGTTCGCCGTCGTCATCGGCGGCAGGTCAAGCGCGTCCGCGCGCTCCGGCGGCATCGGCGCACACACGACTCCGCCGGTGTAGCGGATGAGAAACCCCAGCATCTCGGTCGTCGCCAGTTCGGCGGCCATGATCAGGTCGCCCTCGTTCTCGCGATCCTCGTCGTCGACCACGATGACCGGACGTCCCGCCGCAATCTCCCGCACCGCGTCATCCAGCTCGTCGAACACGTCACTGACCTCCACTTGTCACCGGAATAGGAATGTGCGCGCCGACATTAACAAACCAACTAGTCGCGTCATGTAGGGTGGCACCTCCA
>JABFVX010000375.1 GCA_013362555.1 Mycobacteriaceae bacterium | reverse complement strand
CAGCAGATAGCCGTTCACCGTCGTGAAGCGCTCGGGGATCAGCCCATCGGGCACCTGGCCGGTGTAGCCGGGCGGAATCAACACGTACCTGCCGCCCGCGCCCCTGTCCGCGCCGTCCGGACCCACGTCCTCCACCGGTTCGTCCCACGCGTTCATGATCGAACCCAGCAAGCCCGCGCCCTGCTGCGGAGGCACCTCGACCACGACCGGACCATCTTTGAGGTTGTAGAACGACAGCACATAGTGCGTCGAAGCGTTCGGCGTCAGCGTCTGGAATTTCCAGTTCGCTGGCCGCGACAGGTAGGCCACGTCGTTGTACCGCGCATGCAGGTCCCGAAAGAACGCCTGCCGCATCGCATCGGTGCTCACCAGCGGCACCCCCCACACAGCCGCATCCAACGCACGCGCCCGCAACAACCACGCATCCACCGCCCCGCTCCCGCCCCTGGCGCCGTCGGCGTCCGACGAGTCCCTGCCACAACCGATCATCGCCACCGCCAGCAGGACCGACCCGAACAGCGCGGCACACCGCCGAAATCTCATCCCGACCGCTCCTCACTTGAACACAGCCGACACAACGACCCCGAATATGTGGCTAACGTCAAGCTATCGAACAAAGGGTACCGACCAGCTCGGTGGAGCGCAGATGTCCGCCGGCCGTGGTATCGCCCAGACCAAGATCCGATAATCGGCAAATCGCGTGTTCAGGCAGGACATCGGATGTGTTACTTGGCGCCTGAGTTCTGGCAGCCGGGCCGGTATTCGATGTCGGCCGATACCCATTCCCGCCATTGTGATGGGCTGATGGCTAGCGGAAGTTTCGTGCAGAGTACCCGGAGCCAGGCGCCGGGGGTAGGCCACAAGGAAATCGACGCGTCGGCGCCTGCGGCCGCCACCTCGTCGCCGCGTGGGCCGAACGCCACG
Organism: Mycobacteriaceae bacterium; assembly: GCA_013362555.1. Lineage (GTDB taxonomy): Bacteria > Actinomycetota > Actinomycetes > Mycobacteriales > Mycobacteriaceae > JABFVX01. The sequence continues at coordinate 4,263 of JABFVX010000375.1, read as the reverse complement.
CTCCAGACCAAGTCGGTGTGACCTTCCAGCGGGCCGCCGACGGCTTCGCCGGTGCGGGCGTTCCACAGTCGGACGGTCCTGTCGCTGCCGCCGGAGACGACTCGACGGCTGTCCGGATCGATCGCGACACCCCAGATCGGTCCGCTGTGGCCGCGTAGCGGCGGCACCGTCTCGGTGCCGGTTCGTGGGTTCCAAACCCGGACGGTGCCGTCGTCGCCGCCGGTGACGACGGCATCGCCGGTCCGGCTGATGGCCACGCCCCAGACCGGACCCTGGTGGCCGCGCCATGCACGGCCGATCTGGTGACCGGCGATGGTGTCCCACAGTCGAACTACACCGTCGTCGCCCGCGACGACCAGCTCGTCGCCGGGGCCGAACGTGATCCCGAGCACCCGGCCTTGCAGGATCGGCAGTGGCGCGCCGACCTGGCGTCCGGACGTCGCGTCCCACAACAAGACTGTCCCATCGAAACCTCCTGTGGCGACCAGGTTTCCGGCGCGGTTGAACGCAACGCTTCCTGCGACGCCTCGGTGGCCGCCTGTCGAGGTGCCGATGTGCTCTCGGGTAGCCGCATTCCACAGCCGCATCAGGCCGTCGCGGCCCACCGAGGCGACGCGGCTACCGTCCTGGCTGAAAGCGACCTTGTAGACCGGTTCGGGCGGACTGTGCGTCGCGGCACCGAGCTCGCGGCCCGCGGTGGCATCCCACCACCGCAGCGTGCCGTCAAATCCCGCGGAGACAAGTTTGCTGCCGTCGGGGCTGAAGGCGACGCCGCTCACCGCGCCGTCGTGACCAAGCCACGGCAGGCCGAAAGGGTTGCCCGGACCAACATCCCAAACTCGAATGGTCGCGTCGGCGCCGCCTGAGACGACCTGGCTGCCGCCACGGCTGAACGCCGCGGCGGTCGCCTCGCCCTTGTGCCCGGTCAGCACCGGCCCGAGGGGGCGGCCTGTCGAATCGTCCCAGATGCGTATCGTGCCGTCGCCTGCCGTCGAGAGGACTCGGCTGCCGTCGCCGTCGAAATTGAGGCCGGTGATGCGGCTGTTGTGGGCCACTGGCCACGCGCTGGTTTCGCGGCCGGAATCTGTGTCCCACCGGTATGCGCGACCGGCGTCGGTACCGGAGATGATGTGTCGCCCGTCAGGACTGACCGCGAGCGCGAATACGCGGCCCTCCGCTCGTGACGGTGCGCGGGCCTCTTGGCCGGTGTTGGTGTCCCAGAGGCGGACCGTGCCGTCGTCGCCGCTGGAGGCGATGCGGTCGCCGGCCGGCGTGAAGGCGACATTCCAGACCGCGCCATGGTGGCCCCGCAATGGTGGTCGGAGTTCCTTGCCGGTGTTGGTATCCCAGAGCCGCACCGTGCCGTCGTCGCCGCTGGAGGCGATGCGGTCGCCGGCCGGCGTGAAGGCGACATTCCAGACCGCGCCGTAGTGGCCACGCAATGGTGGTCGGAGTTCCTTGCCGGTGGTCGTATCCCAGAGTCGCACGGTACCGTCCCCTCCGCTCGACACGATGCGGGTGCCGGACGGATCGACGGCGACGCCGGTGGCGCCGCCTGAATGCCCGAGCCACTCGCGGATCCGCCTGCCAGTCCTGGCGTCTGCCAAGCGAATCGTTCCGTCGCTGCAGGCAGCCACGAGAAAGGCGCTGTTCCGGCCGACCGCCACCCGGCCGACCGCGCTGGAGGCAGGCACGACGGACGCAAGGCTCCTGGTCCGCGAAAGCGCATCCGCCATGGCGGCGAGCGCGATCTCGGGCCGCAGCTGGTAGGCGGCCGAGATCTGTTGCAGCGCACGCACATCCCCGCCGTCACGGCTGCCTGCCAGCATCGCCTGCCCTTCGGAGGTCAGCCGGAGCGCGGTAGCGGTGCGAAAGTTCCGGTCAGCCAACCGCAGCGAGGTGGCCGTGTTGTTTCGGGCATAGACGGCCACCGCGGTCGCCGCGATGAACGCGGCGGTGACGACCAGCAGCACGGCAACGGCCGTTCGGAGTCTGTTGGTGCGTTGCCGGTCCCGGTCGGCCGCGGCGGCATGGAATCGGATGCTCTCGTCCAGAAACGCCCGTTCCGTCGGGGTGAGTTGGGTGGCGTTCGCGGCATGCCCGGACCATTCGCGGAACTCCTCGGTCTTGCCCGCGGTGAGCAGTGTGCTGTCGTTTCGGTCCAGGTCCCACTCGGCCGCAGCAGTCGCCAGCCTGCGGTATTTCACGATGCTGTCACGGTCGTCGTCGATCCAGGCCACCAGCCGTGGCCAGGAAGTCATGAGCGCCTCGTGACTGATCTGCACGCCGTCCGCGGTGGTGGTGAGCAGCCGAGCGGCGATATAGCGGTCGACAACCGCGTGGACGACCCCGGCGTCGATGTCGTCCCATTCCAGTTCTGTTGCGGCGACTACGCGTCGGGCCAGTCCGGTATCCCCGATCAGGACCGCGCGAGTGAAGATGCGGCGCGTCGCTTCGGCGGCCGTCGGATCCGATTCGAGCGCCAGCCATACCTCGTCGGCGGACTGCTTGATGGCGCCGTAGATGCCGCCGGTCCTTCGATACTGCTCGATCGTCAGTTTGTCCGAGGCGGTGGTGCGCTGCGTCCAGGACCGATACATCGCATGCGACAGAAGCGGCAAGGCGCCCGGATCGTGCGCACCACCGGCCGTGGTCACGGCCAGCTCCTGCAGCAGCAGCTCGACCAGCGTGGGATGAACCACTCCACCTGCGGTGGAAGCGGGTTCAGTGATGGCCGCCCGCAATTGCTCCTCGTTCATCGGCCCGACGAGGACCGCGCCGGTGGTCAGCGCGGGAACCAGCATCGGATACTGCGCAGCCCGGTCGAAGAAGTCGGCGCGCAGCGAGAACACCACCACAACAGGCAAATCGGTAGTCATCGTGTCGAGCCGATGCAGGAAGCGGTCACGCAGGGGCCGGTCCGTGTCGGAACCGACCAGGGTTTCGTGTGTCCACAGCTCCTCGGCCTGGTCCACCACGATCACCAGACCCGTGCCGCAGTCGGCGGCGCCGACGGCTTGGTCGAGCCGGTGCAGTGGATCGGCGCCTGGCGTTACCAGGACGGCGGGTGTTGTCAGCCGCGGCATCAAGCCTGCCTGCAGCAACGACGATTTCCCCGACCCTGATGAGCCGAGCACCCCGACAACCGCGGGCGCCGCGCCGGACAGACCCGCCTCGACCCGGTTCTGCAACATAGCAACGAGATCGGCCCGACCGAAGAACTCAGCCGCATCGGCACTCCGATACGGTTCCAGGCCCCGATACGGACAGTGTCCCGGTCGCGCCGGACGGGTGGTCGCGCGGATCCGGTCAGCGGCAGCCTTCCATTGCGCGATCGGTTCGTCGGCGACGCCGCAGGCGCGCAACACCGCCTGGAGATCTCGCAGGCCCTCATCGGGCGACGGCACCGCATTGCCCGCGAACCACCCGCTGATGGTGCCCGGCGTGACCCCGGCCCGGCGTGCGACCTCTCGGATCGACAACCCAGCCGCGCGCCGGACCTGCGTCAACGCGGCGCCGAAATCTTTCCGCGTGGCCAGCCGGGCCACGTCTCGATCGGGCATCACTCCACCCCTTTCCGCCGCCCGCCATGATGGCACGTCCCCCTTGGCGCAGGTCTCGGTCTGTCAAGCGGATCCGCCCCGACGAACGTGCTGTTTGGACCTGCTTGGACCCTTGGCACACCGTGGCGATCCCGGCGCACGCTGGGCTGACACCGATCACGATGCACCCACTCCGAAAGGACAGACATGGGCTACAAAAAGGGCGACGAGGTCGCCGCCAGAAAAGACCTCGGCGGCGTCACCCGCGACTCGGTTCCCGCGGGCAGCAAGGGCACGGTCACCAAGACCAGTTGGACCGGAGAGCCCACCGAAGCCACCTTCCGAGTTGGCAACGAGAGCCGCACCATTCGCGTCAACGGCCGCGAAGTCCGCTGACACCGCCTGCCGACTGATAGACCCACAATCGGAGGACCAACCATGACGAAAGCTTCCGCCTTCACCGGACTGACGACAGCGGCGGCCGCGATCGCGATCGCCCTCGTGCCAGGAGCAGGCCCGGCAGCCGCGAGCCCCCCGCAGGGCGAGGGCTGGCACTACTGGGACGACTACATCGCCTTCCGAACCTGCACCGACCACAGGAACACCTGGCGCGCCGCAGGCTGGGAGGCGGAGTGCCGGGAGGCCGACGGCCGCGGCATGTCCACTCGGGATCTCTACATACGCAAGTCGGACGGAGCGGGCGGGTGGCTGCCGAAACCGC
>JABFVX010000423.1 GCA_013362555.1 Mycobacteriaceae bacterium | reverse complement strand
CACACCGTCCGCGCCAGCCCGGCGGCTACCGCCTCGTCGTGGCTGCGCCGCCCGATGGCGCAGAACACCACGACCAGCACCGCGTCCACCGCAACCGCCCCAAGCACCTTTCGCGTCACCGAGCAAGCCTAGCGATACCAACCTCCAGAATGACCCGTGACGTGCGCTCAGCGCACGTCACGGGTCATTCTGGAGGTTGGTCAGCCCCGCTCGGCATCCAGTTCGGCGTCGAGTTCGGCGTCTTCGGCTTGGCGGCGGCGACGGAACAGGAAGAGGAACACGATCCAGCCGATGATGGCCGCGAGCACCAGGCTGATCAGCCGGTACAGCAGCGCGGCCGCGACGGCTTGGAAGGCGGGCATGCCCGCGGTTCCGGTCAGGGCGAGCACCAGGGCCGCGTCCGCGTAGCCGAGCCCGGAGGGAGCGCCGGGGATGGTGCCGACGGCCTTGCCGACGGCGAAGGCGATCATCAGGCCTGCCCAGGACGGGTGGGCGCCGACGGCGTAGCAGACGAAGCCGAGGCAGGCCACATCGCCGATGCGGTGGCCGAGGGTCCAGACCAGCGTCAACACCGCGTCGGTCTTGCCGATCGCGACCGACTCGAGCTGGTCGCGGATCTCCTTGACCTTGTGCATGCCGTCGTCGTCCGGTTTGCCGCGCAGCCGGTTGACGCCCCGCAGCACCGCGCGCAGCGCGCGCTCGACCTGCTGCGGATGCCGGGCCGCGTAGTGCCCGATCCAGGCCAGCCCGATCAACACCGCCAGCGTGAAAGCCAGGGTGAAGGGGTGATTCACCGAGCCGCTGGCGATCAGCGCGCCGCCGAAGCCCAGCGACGCGAGCCCCGCGGCCGCGATCACCCCGGACATCGCCAGCTGCCACGACGCCACGAGCGGGGTGGCGCCCCAGCGCCGAGTGCACCGGTAGGTGAAGGCGGTCGAGAACACCGGGCCCGCGGGCAGTGTCACCGACATGGCGTTGGCGGCGTAGATGACCGCCAGTGATTTCGACTGGCTGACTTCGACCCCGCCGGAGTGCAACAGCTGCTTCTGAATTCGGGCGAAAGCACTGAAGGAAATGGCCTCGGCCCACACCGCCAGCGCCATCCAGCCCCACTGCACATTTTTCAGCGTTTGCAGCGATTGGTGCAAATGCGGCCATAGGACGATGCCTTCGCCGACCAGCAGGGCGACCAGCAGGCCGCCGAGGACCCACTTCAGCCACCACATTTTCCCGCGACAGCGACGCGCTGGGGTCAGCTGGCCTTCGTCGGCGGGGGGCAACACGGATATCAGCCTAACTCGCCGGCTTGCCGGGCAGCCTGTGAGAAATCGCCAATAACGGCGGGGCCGGTCCCGTTCGGCGTTGCGGTTCGATCCGGCACCGGATCGGACGGCCACGCCAGTTCCGTCTTGCGGCGGCGGCCGCGCAATCGCACCTCGCCGCCGGGTTCCCAGTGTGCGCGCTCGCCGTCGTCGGCGAAGTACAGCGCGCTGCTGGAGGCCAACACCCGGCTGGGGTGTTCCTTCGCCAACTCGGTGAGCCGGGCGGCTTCGTTCACCGGGTCGCCGATCACGGTGTACTCGAACCGGTTGCGGCCGCCGATGTTCCCGGCCACGGCCAACCCGGCTGAGACCCCGATGCCGATGTCGAGCCCGGCCACCTCGGTGAGCGCCGCTCGCAGCTCGCGGGCGGCCGACAGCGCCGCGGTCGGAGCGTCGGGACGGTCCAGCGGAGCGCCGAAGATGGCGAGCGCGGCGTCGCCGATGAACTTGTTGAGCAGCCCGTTGTGCCGGTCCACGACGTCGACCACCACCCGGAAGAACTCGTTGAGCAGGCTGACCACCTCGGTGGGCGGGCGTTCGGCCGCGGTGGCGGTGGAGCCGACCATGTCCACGAACAACACCGCCACGAACCGGGTCTCGCCGCCCAGTTCGGTTCCGTGCTCCAGGGCGCGGCGCGCCACGTCCTCGCCGACGTGGCGGCCGAACAGCTCCTGCAGCTTGCGCCGCTCCGCGGCCTCCTCCATCATCCGGTTGAATCCGACCTGGAGTTGGCCGATCTCGCTGCCGTCGAACACCTCGACGCGCACATCCGGTTCGCCCGCCTGCACTTTCTCGATGGCCCTGGTGAGCTGTTGCACCGGGTCGGAGATGCTCGCGGAGGTCAGCACCGACAGCGCCAGCGCCTGGAAGATCACCACGAGTCCCAGCACCATGATCGCGGTGGCCAGCGACTTGGCGGAGAACTGCAGCTTGGTGGTGAGCTGCACGACGCACAGCAGGATGATGCCGATGGTCGGGGCCACCGTGCCCAGACCCCAGGTCAGGCCCATCCTGGTCCAGACGCCTGGGGTGAGCCCGCCGCCGTGTCGGCCTTCGGTCAGCGCTTCGGCGGCCACCGGCCGCAGGATGCGCTCGCCGAGCATGAACGTGAAGCCGAACACGGTCGTCGCCGCCATGGCGATGGTGACGGCGGCGGCGCCGGTGATTTCGCGGGCCTGGGTGTAGATGAGGGCGAGGTAGAAGCCGCCGCCGATCGCCCACAGCACCAAGTGGACGATCGACTGCCGCAGCGGTGCGTGCAGTGTGGCGGCCTGCTCCTTGCGGGTGGGCGGCCCGCCGCGGACCTGCCACCGCATCACCGGCCGCAGCATGACGGCGGACGCGGCCAGACTCAGCGTTGCGAAACACAGCGCTATTGCGGCCAGGATGTAAGGGCTGTCTCGGTGGAAGGGCTGCTCTTTGGCCTGCGAGGTCAGCGGGAGTCCGTGCCGGATGAAGACGTACACCAGAAGGGCGCCGAACAGATTGGCGGCCAGCATCGACCCGACATACAGCGGCCAGCGCGTACGCATGGTCTGCTTGACCAAGTCCAAAGGCGCTTCCACGCTGACCAATCTAGCGGTAGACACCGTAAACCGCGGCGTCGTGTGCTCTCCAGAATGACCCATGACGTGCAGCCAACGCACTTCATGGGTCATTCTGGAGGGATTGTCACCCAGCCACCCGAGCGCTCGAACGGGCTGGGGGTCGGCTCTGATTGAATGCCCGGGTGACTGTCGAACACGTGCATGCGGGCAAGGTCCGGGACCTGTACCGGGATGGCGAGACCCTGCTGCTGGTCGCATCGGACCGGGTGTCGGTCTACGACGTCGGACTGCCGACGCCGATCCCGGACAAAGGCGCACTGCTCACGCAACTGTCGCTGTACTGGTTCGAGCGGTTCGCCGACATTCCCAACCACGTGCTTTCGGCCACCGACGTGCCCGCCGAGTTCGCGGGCCGCGCGATTCGATGCACGCCGCTGGAGATGATCCCGGTGGAGTGCATCGCACGCGGCTACCTCACCGGGTCCGGGCTGGTCGAGTACCGCGCGTCCGGCACGGTGTGCGGGTTGCCGCTGCCGGCCGGTCTGCGCGACGGGGACCGGCTGCCGGAGCCGATCTTCACCCCCACCACGAAGGTCTCCGACGGCGGCCACGACGCCCCGATGACCTTCGCCGAGGTCGTCGACCTGGTGGGCAAGGACACCGCGGAGCGTTTGCGCGACCGTACCCTGGAGATTTACGCCAAGGGCGCGGCCGAGGCTGCCGACAACGGCATCCTCATCGCCGACACGAAGTTCGAATTCGGTTGGAATGGAAGCGTTCTCACCATTGGCGATGAGATGCTCACCTCCGATTCGTCGCGCTTCTGGGACGCCGAGCGCTGGCAGCCCGGCGGCCCGCAGCCCTCGTTCGACAAGCAGTTCGTCCGTGACTGGGCCACCGGCACCGGCTGGGACAAGACTTCGCCCGGCCCGGAGATCCCCGCCGACATCGTCGCCGCCACCCGGGACAAGTACATCCAGGCCTATGAACGCCTGACCGGCCGGCGCTGGTAACCGGCGTCAGTCGACGGGGCCGGTGAGGGATCTATCGGGGTCGAGGTGCTTCTCGGGGTCGTCGGGCTGGTCGGGGCGGACGGTGGGCGGGCCCTCTCCGGGCGGCTCCTCGGTCGGAGCGTCGGCGTCGGCGGACTCGTGCCCCGGGGCGGTGGCCAGCAGGGAGCGGATGGCGGTGTTGAGCACGGCGACCAGCGGGAAGGCGAACAGCGCGCCCGCGATGCCCGCGGTGACGAAGCCCGCCGCCACGGCGAGCACCACCGCGAGCGGGTGAATCCGCACCGCGCGGCCCAGCAACAGCGGCTGCAGGACGTGGCCCTCCAGCTGCATCACCGCGATGATGATGCCCAGAGTCACCAGCGCGGCCACGAAGCCCTTGGTGACCAGCGCGATGAACACCGCGACGAACCCGCCGATCACCGAACCGACGATCGGGATGAAGGCGGTGATGAACACGATCGAGGCCAGCGGCAGCGCCAGCGGCACCCCGACGATCGCCAGGCCCGCCCCGATGCCGACGGCGTCCACGGCGGCCACGGCCACGGTGGCCCGCACCAGCCCGACCAGCGAGCGGAAACTGAGCGCCCCGGCCAGCCGCACCCGCTCGCGGGCCGGAGTGGGCACGACCTTGGTGATGAAGCGCCAGATCTGGTCGCCCCCGTACAGGTAGAAGATCGTGATGAACAAGGTCAGGAACGCCCCGGACACGATCTGCATGATCAGCGTCGCGGTGGTGAAAGCGCCGTTGGTGAGGGTGTCCTGGTTCTGCTTGACGGACTTGACGATCGTGTCGCCCGCGGAGTGAATCTGCTCCTTGCTCAAGTGCAGCGGACCCTCGACAAGCCAGTTCTGCGATCGGCGGACGCTGTCGGTGAACTGGTCGGTCAGCTGCGGCAGACCGTCGATGAATTGCTGCACGACGAAGGTCAGGATGCCCGCCAGCAGCGCGATCGACCCGATCAGCGCCACCGCCACCCCGATGCCGCGCGGAATGCGCCAGCGCTGCAACTGATCGACCAGCGGCATCAACAGCGCCGCGAACAGCAGCGCGATCAGCACCGGTATGACGACCTCGGACAGCTTGTGCGCCACGGTGAACACCACCCACAGCGCGCCTGCCAATACCAGTAGCCGCCACGCCCACTCGGCGCCAACCCGCACGATCGGGTGCACCGCGTCCGCCGGATGCCCGTGGGGCTCGTCCCCCGCTTGTTTCCCACTCACCCCGTTGAGCCTAGCCACACCCCCGCCCCCGCGCCCGATTCCACACACAGCCACACCCGAAGCTCGCGTTCACACCCGCAGCTGCGGGTGT
>JABFVX010000392.1 GCA_013362555.1 Mycobacteriaceae bacterium | reverse complement strand
CCGCGACGCGTCCCGACATCCCCGTGAAGCAGCCCGACGCCGCGATCACTCAGCCCGACCTCCCCGCGATACCGCCCGACGGCCCGGTGACTCGACCGGAGGCGGGCACCCGACACGACTACGGAAGCTTCGACGACGAGGCGACGGCGGCCGTCGGTCATCCCGGGGCGCAGGCACATCCCGAAAGGCATTCTCAGCCCGAACAATCCACCGCAGTGCCGCTCGACGACACGACGGTCGTGCTGCCCGACGCCGAGCTGGTCGGACTGCGACTCTCCGGCGGCGAGGCCACCCCGCAGTACCGGCTCCGGCCGGGAGCCGAGTTGCGGCTCGGTCGCCGGGAAAGCTCGCCGGTGCACCCGGACCTGGTCGACTTGCAGCGGCAGAACCTGGTGCGCGACCCGTCGGGGTCGCCCGGGCCCGAAACCACCTTCGTCTCCCGAGATCACGCCAGCATTGGCGTGCACTCGAACGGCGACGTGTACATCCGCGACAACGGCTCCACCTACGGTACTTTCGTCCGCGGCAAGACCGGCGGCGAAAAATGGGTCCCACCAGGCCAGGACGTTCCGGTGCACCACGGTGACACCGTGCGGCTCGGTCCGCGGTACGAGGTCGAGGTGGTCCTGGGCAAGCCGACCGACGGCGACACCACCGTCGAGTTGGTGCGGCCTCCAGGAGGATTCGGCGAAGAGAACCCGGTACCGCATATCTCGGCCGAGGACGGCGCCGTCCTGTGGGCGGCCCCGCTCGGCCCCGAAGTCGTCGGCGCGGACGGTCTCCCCTTGCAGCGGCGCACCTATACGAAAGCCGAGTACATCGAGATGTGGGAGAACCGCATCGGCAGGAAGCTCACGCTGGAGGAGCTGGACACTATCGACCTGGGCTGCATCGGCCTCACCATGGCTCGTCTGGGACTGACCGACGGCGCGCCCCCGATGAACCTCGCTTTCCGCGATCCGGCCGTGCAGCCGATCCTTGCCGAGATGGAAGGGATCCTGGCCCCCGGCGAGGTGGCCGGCAAACGGGTGACCAACTACTTGCGCTGGCTCGATGACGCGAAAGCGGATCTGGCCGCCGTCCAAGCCCGACCGGACATCGCACAACAGCCCGACCTGCTGGCCCGTGCCGCCCGGCGGGTGGAGTTCTACGAACAGGGCCTCGCGACGCTGCAAGCCGAAGCCAGGCAGACCTGGACCGGGATCGCCGACAGTTACAAGCAATTGGAGCTGGAGCGGACGAGGACCAAGATCGAAGGCAACCGAAGGGCTTTCGCGAACGCATTCCATTACGCGGAGAAGCTCAATGCCGTGCTCGCGAAGCAGCCTGCGGACGCAGCCGAATTCCTGCGCATGGCCTACGGCGACCCGGAACTGATGCGCTTGCGCGGGGTGGGCGAATTCCTGCCCGCCGGATCTCCGTCGGAATGGAAGGCCGTGGTCTTCTCCAAACATTTCTGGTCCGGCCAGCGGATGACGTGGGACCGCGACCACACCGGGACCCCGATTCGCGACAGCGATGGAAAGCCGCAGATGCGCGCGATGGAGCATCCCGATCCCAAGAAGTTCGTCCCGGACCCGCGCACCGGACAAGTGGATATGTCCGACGACCTTTTCCTCGGCAAACCGGGATATTGCAACTTCGACTACGGCTGGTACGACGAACAGACCAAGAGCTGGTGGCACGCCAACCACGGCGAATACCGGGACGCGGCAGCTCAGCAGCGCGATCCCATGAAGGTCTTCCAGAGCAGCGACGAGAAGTTCTTCGCCGGCACTCCGGGCTACGACGCGGTCGTCTTCGGGATAGCCTTCGTCCGGGAATCGCATTCGGCGGACCGAATCCCGGCAATGGCGTAAGCGACTACGTGAGGACCGACAGCATGGATTTCTCCGACGACATCGGCAGGACGGTCATCCTGTACGGGATCGCCGAGAACGACGGAGCAGGCGCCATCCTCCGTTGCGGACCGGACTCCCACGTGTATATCGACGGCCTTGCCGAGTGGAGCGACAGCGACGTGCATAACGCCTTCGAAGTCACCGGCACCCTTGTCGAGCGAGGCAGCGACGCCGACCTCCAGGTGAACGACAACACTGTCGCGCACGGAGTCGGCCGGCACTTCGCGGTCCGGAACGCCACCCGCCACCGTCTGACCCAATAGCAGCCGCACCCTTTCTCGCCAAACGCACCGGAAATGTCGCACTAAGTCCGGTGCGTTTGGCAAGAAGGCGTGCGGCTGTGGCTAGAGTCCTGGCATGACTGTCGTCGCGGGTGTCCTGATCGGGCTCGTCGCCCTGATCCATGTCTACATCCTCGTGCTGGAGATGTTCCTCTGGAACACGCCGCGCGCACGCGCCGCCTTCGGCACCACGGCAGAGTTCGCGAAAGAGAGCGCCGCGCTGGCCGCCAACCAAGGCCTCTACAACGGGTTCCTGGCTTTCGCCCTGATCTGGGGTTTGATCGCGTCGGACCCGGCCGGGTTCCAGATCAAGCTGTACGGCTTGATCTGCGTCGTCGCCGCAGGCCTGTACGGCGCCGCTACGGCGAACAAGCGCATCTTGTTCGTCCAGGTCCTCCCAGCCGCACTCGCGCTGGCGGTCCTGCTGCTGTCCCGCACATAGTCAGAGAACCAGAATGACCCGTGGAGTGCGCCCAGCGCACTCCACGGGTCATTCTGGATGCGCGGATGGAACCCTCAGCAAGACAGCGGGTTTGCCGCAATCTGAAACGCGGGAAAGCCGCGAGCTGGGACGGGTGGTTGAAACTCGCCGCTGTCGTCACCGCGCTGGGCGTGCTGGTTGGGTTCTATTTCACCAACAGGCGGTCCATAGCCTCCTGAATGACCCATGAGTTGCGTCAAGCGCAACTCATGGGTCATTCAGGAGGGTTTGGACAGGTCCGCTGGAACGGCAGGCTGGGGATGTACTGGCGCCATTCGGCGGGGTTGAGTCCGCGGCCCGTGCGGGCGCACGCGAGTTCGTGTGCGTTCTCGCGGGTTTCGGAGATGTGGGTGAGGTCGCGGATCTGGATGGACATGTCGTCGCTGCCGGAGGCCAGAGTGCGGCCGTCCGAGCTGAACGCGACGGTGCGCACCGGCGCGCGATGGGTGGTGTCGGTGAGGACGACGCGGGGGTGAACCGGGTCGGACACATCCCAGAGGTTGAGTTCGTCGCCCGCACCCGCCGCGACCAGCCGCCCGTCCGGACTGAATCCGAGTGCTCGGATGTCGCCTCCGCGGTGGCTGAGCGGCGCGCCGAGCAGTTGCGGGTCGTCTCGGTCGCCGACGTCCCACAGGGTGACGGTGGCGGCGGCGCCGCCGGACGCGAGCGTCCTGCCGTCCGGGCTGAAGGCGAGGGAACGGATCGAGCCGCCGTCCTGGCCGACCACCCGACCGCGTCGGCGGGGCCGGCCAGGATCCGCGACGTCCCAGAGGGCAACCCGGCCGTCGCCGCCGCCCACCGCCAGGGTACGACCGTCCGGGCTGAACGTGACCGACCGCACCTCCCGGTCATCGGCCGGAATGATGCCGCGCCGCTGGGCCTTTCGCGGGTCGCTGATGTCCCAGAGCTGGACGGCGCTCTCTTGACCGTGCACGGCGAGCATTCGACGCCTGGAATTGCTCGCCAACGGGGCGGAGTATCGGATCCCTTCGGTGTCCAGTCGCGCGCGGGTGACCGGGCGGTGCGGATCGGAGGCGTCCCACAGTGCGATGCCGCCCTGCCGGTCCAGGGTGACCAGCGTCCGGTCCGCGGAGAGGACCAGCGCCTTGACCGTGTCGGAGGGGAAGCTCACGACCGGGATGAACCTGCGACGATTTCCGTCGCTGTCCCAGAGGGTCGCGGTGCCGTCGGCTTGCCGGGTCGCGAGCAGCCGCCCGTCCCCGCTGAACTCGACATTGCCGACGGCACTGTGCCGCTGCGCTGTCTGTAGCGGCAGCCACCAGGTCGAATCCGCGCCGCCCCACAGCGTGATCGTATTGTCGGTGGCGTTCCCGCTGGCCAAGGCCAGCACCGCCGGATTGAGTGCCTTGCGGCTGCGATGTCCCTTGCCCGCGGTACAGGCCCAGCCCCGAATCCGGGCGGGCTCTGCGAGGGTCCAGGAGCACAAGGCGTCGGACGCTGTCGCGGCATACACCATGTCTCCGGCCGCGGTGAACCGGACCTGAGCGATGTTGTCCTGCGCGTCCGTCAGCCGATACGTCCGCTTGGGCTGCACTGGATCGGTGACGTCCCACAGGTTGACCGCAGTGTCGTCGTCGGTGGCGAGCACGCGTCCGTCCGGACGGAATGCGACCGAAAAGATCCCGGTCGTGGCGGCCGCGGGCAGCGCGGCGAGCCGCTGCGGCCGCTCGGGTGCGCTGACGTCCCACAGTGCCGCTTGGGATTTGCCCGTCGTCGCCAGCAGCCGCCCGTCCGGGCTGAAGGCCGCGTCGTATCCGACGTCGGTGTCGCCGTTCACGTCGCTGAGTCGCCTCGGGTGCGGCTGCTCGCCGACGTCCCAGACCGCGGCAGTGTGGTCAACGCCGTTCATTGTGGCCAACAGCCTGCCGTCCGGGCTGAACACGACGTTCGTGACAGCACCGATTCCGCCGAGATCCGCGATCCGGCGCGGCCGGGCCGCGTCGGAGATGTCCCAGAACGCCGCGGAGCCCGGTCCCCCTACCGCGAGAGTCCGGCCGTCCGAACTGAACGCGAGGGCGTCCGGCGCAAACGCGGAAACGAGATGGCCGAGCTTGCGATTCTCGTTCCACAGGGTCACTCGGTTGTCCATGTCGGCCGCCGCGAGCAGGCGGCCGTCCGCGCTGTACTCGACGGCCGTGACCGACGAGGCGCTCAGGGTTCCGAGGTAGGGGGTGAGGAGACTCTCCAGCATGGCCGCGGTGGTCGACCGGGTGTGGTCGACGTGGTCGGCGGCGATGCCGAGCATGAGCGCGAGTTGGGGCGCCTTGTCCCGCAACGCATCAGCACGCTGGACCAACTCTCGCGCCACCGCCGTGTGCTGCTGAGCGCGGGCCTGCCGCTGCCCGTTGTAGGCGAACCCGGACATGACCAGCGCAACCACGAGCAGCAGGCCCAGCAGACTGCCGAGGCCGATTCGGACCCGGCGGCGGCTGCGCCGCGCCACACGACTCGCGGCGAGGAACTCGGCCTCGAGCTCGTCGATGTCGCGCGCGTGTTCCCTGGCCCAGTTCTCCGCGAGTTGGAGTTGGTCGCCGCGGTAAAGC
>JABFVX010000027.1 GCA_013362555.1 Mycobacteriaceae bacterium | reverse complement strand
ACCCGTGACGTGCGCCAGGCGCACGTCACGGGTCATTCTGGAGGTTTTGAGGGCGCAATTACGCCGACAGCCGGAGCGCGTCGGGGATGACGGCGAAGGCCTGATGCAAGCGTTCGAGGAGGTCGGCTCGACCTCCGTGCGCGTCGGCGGCGACCCAGCCTCGGCCGGCGATGCTCCACGCTGTGGTGGTCAGCTCGGCGAGGATACGAGGGCGAAGGTCCCCGTCGGGGAGACATAGGTGATCCGAGAGCTGTTGGGCAACTCGGGTTTCCACGCCGGAGCGAGCGTACTCGAGGTAACCGAGCAGGCCGGGGTTGGTGAGAACCAATTTGCGTGTGGCGACGTAGCGGGCGTCCCAGTCGTCCGGAAGCGTCGTCGCCGCCCCGGTGAGAGTGTCGCGCAGTGCCGTGAGCGCCGAGCCGGTGAACTCGTGCACCGCCAGCGTGTCGAGATAGCCGGTCCACAGCTCGGTTTCGGCCTCGACGGCCACGGCTTCCTTGGTCGGGAAGGCCCGGAAGAACGTGCTGCGCGAGACCTCCGCGGCGTCGACCAGTTCCTCGACGGTGGTCGCGGCGAAACCCTTCTCGGTGAACAGCCGGAGTGCGGCGTCGGCCAGCGCACGGCGGGTGCGGAGCCGTTTGCGTTCACGCAGCGGTAGGGCACGGTCGTCGCTCGGCATACCGGAATCCTAGCGTGAGACGAGCCTCAGGCACGAAAGAAACTCAGCATGAATTGGCACTTGTGCACGAATGGAACTTAGTGTCAGAATTGTGCACAGCAACGAGCGCACCCCGAACAAGGAGATCGCAATGACCACCACCGCACCGGCCACCCTGAACCCGTCAGTCATCGGACAGGCCGAGAAGCACCACACTGCGATCCTGGCCCGCGCCCTGGCCGGCACCACGCTGGACGAAAAGCAGTGGATCGTGCTCAATCAGGCCCTGACCGCCGGTGCGCCGGTCGATTCGGCCGCTCACGTCGCCCGAGTCGCCGCCATGACCCAATGGGATCCCGCCGACGTTGAATCCGCGCTGACCGCACTCCTCGAAAGCAGCCTGCTGCAGACGAATTCCGACGATCTGATCGCGCCCACCGAGGACGGCGCGGCGCTCGCGGGCAAGGTCCGCGCCGAATCGGGCGCCATCGTGTCCGCCGCCTACAACGCGGTCGCCCCCGATGATCTGGCCACCACGGCGCGAGTGCTGGCCACGATCACCGCGCGTATGGCAGAGGAACTGGCCCGAGCCTGAACTGAGCGGGAAGATTTCTCGAACCATGCTCAGCAGAACTGCCCTCGCCGGCTTCGCGGCCTCGGCCGTCGCCGCGCTGCTGCTCACCGGCTGCACCGATAGTCGCATCGCCGCCACACCAAGCAAAGAGGAAGTCATGTCCGCCACTGATTCGACCGCCGACCGCCTCGAGATCGCCGATCTGTTCACTCGGTTCGCTCTCCTGCTCGACGATCGCCGCTGGGAAACCGTCGGCACCGTCTTCGCTGACGATGTGAAAGTGGACTCGCCCCGGATCTCGGTCCAGGGTCTCGACAAGGTCGTCGACTTCATGCGACAAGCCGAAGTCGAGGGGGAACACACTCAGCACACGACCACCGACTTGCTGGTGAACGTGAACGGTGATCAAGCTGCCGCCTCGTCGAACTCGATCGTGTACTACTACCGCGATGGTCAGCCGCCCCACCAGACAGGCAGTCTCCGGCAGACCTGCACGGTGATCCGGACGACCCTGGGCTGGCGAATCAGCGAGATCCGGGTAACCCCCGCCTGGATCCGCAAGGGTTGACCAACCTTCGCCGATTGACCGCATTGTGGCGCGAGATCCTGCCGAGGCTCGGCGGTTCGCTCCCGATCTGATCGGTATGGGTCGCTCCCGGCAAACCCGATATCGGCTACCTGGCGCGCGCAATCGGGCCGCTGTGACGGCCAGGCGTGCTCGATTGTCGGCCAGGTCCGGTTCCCGGAGCTCAAGGCTGTCCGATTGTCGACGCAGTGGGTGCCCTCGGAAGGATTCGAACCTTCGACCCCCCGCTTAGGAGGCGGGTGCTCTATCCCCTGAGCTACGAGGGCATTCGTCTTGGATCCTAGGGCATCGGCCCGCCGGGGGGACAGCCGGATTCCGGCAGCGGGGTGGCCCGGTGCGGGTGCGACCGAGGTCGGCAGGTCGGATATCGGCCCGCTCGGCGTCCGGTCCGGACGTGATCTGTCCGGTCCGGACGACTGATAGATCCGCTGTGACCTGCGGGTTTCCGGCCATCTGCGAATAAACGTGTTCCTAGGCGCCGCCCGGTCCGGCTACGGTTGGTTCGTCAGCCCGGATCCACCCGATCCGAGCCGGCCGTTCGGAGGGGTGTCTCCGAGCGTGACAATCGGGGGGTCACGCTCGGAGACCGGGCTTATCGGGTCGTCAGTACTTCCAGAATGACCCGTGACGTGCGCCCAGCGCACCTCACGGGTCCTTCTGGAAGTCGCTGGGGTCGCGTCAGGGGTGGGCGTCCGTGGTTGGGGGGTACCGCTTACACCTTTAGACTCGGCGCGGTGAGTGGAGGGATGGGGATCGCGGCGCCGCGCAAGATATTTGCCGAGCGGTTTGCGGAACTTTTCGCAGCGGCAGGCAATCCGGCCTTGCGGCGCGTGGCCGCGGCGGCCGAGGACCGGATGCGGGCGGCGCGGGGGAGCCGGGGGCGCGGTTCGGCGTCCGCGCAGCGGATCAGCGACTGGAAGTCCGGGCGCAACGTGCCTGCCCGGTTCGAATCCCTGCTGCCCGTCCTGTTGACGCTCGTCGACCAAGCCAAGAAGTCCGGTCGGCCGCTGGCGCCGGAGCTCGCCGACATGCAGGAATGGCGGCGGTTGTGGGCGGAGTCCGATGCCTGGCGGGGCGAGTCGGTGGACACCGAAACTGCCTGTCCCTATCCCGGTTTGACGTCGTTTCGCAGTGCCGACGCCGCCCTGTTCTTCGGCAGGCGCACTGCCACCGACGAGCTTGCCGACCTCATTCGGGCCGGCGGGCTGCTGGTGGTGGTCGGTGCGTCGGGAGCGGGCAAATCCTCACTGCTGCACGCTGGGCTGGTTCCGGCCATAGCCAGCGAGGGCCGGTGGTCGGTCGCCGCCATGACGCCGGGGGCGGCGCCGGTGTCCGCGCTGTGGGAGGCGCTCGCGGTGTCGCCGGGCGACACTCCCGGGCGGTGGGCTCCGGACCGGTCCCGCCTGCTCATCGTGGACCAGTTCGAGGAGCTGTTCACCGCGGGATCGGCGGAGTCGGAACGGGAATCGTTTCTCGCCTTGCTGGCGTCGCTGGCCGAGCGGCCTGCGGACCCCGACGAGGTCGGGCCCACGGCCGTGGTCGTGTCGGTGCGGGCCGACTTCTACTCCCGCTGCCTGCATTATCCGCTCCTGGCCGACGCGCTGACGCGGCGCAGCTGGCTGCTCGGGCCGATGCGGCTCGACGAACTGGCCGAGGCGATCACCGGGCCCGCCGAGGCCGCGGGGCTGAGCCTGGAACCCGGCCTGGAGGAACTGGCGATCACCGAACTCTGCGAGGGCAGACAAGGCTACGACGCCGGCGCGCTGCCGCTGCTGTCACATGTCATGGCCGCGACGTGGGAACGGCGCGAAGGCGCGCGGCTCACTGTCGCCGGCTACCGCAAGGCAGGCGGCGTCGGCGGCTCGGTCGCGGCGACCGCCGAAAGGGCCTGGGACGAACTGTCGCCCGCGCAGCGTCGCGCCGCGAAACAGATTCTGCTCGGGCTGGTCCGGGTCGCCTCGGACTCCCGCGACACCCGCCGTCGCGTGGCCCGGGCGGAGGTTGTGGCGCCTGCGGGCGATCCGGACGCCGCCGAGGCTGCGCTCGAAACGCTCTCGGCCGCACGGTTGGTCACGCTGGACGCCGATGTGGCCTACCTGACCCACGAGATCGTGTTGGAGGCGTGGCCGCGGCTGCGGGCATGGATCGACGCGGACCGGGTCGGCTATCTGGTGCGCCAGCGGGTCGAGGCGGACGCCGCGGAGTGGGTCGACAGCGGGCACGCGAGTTGGGCGCTGTACCGGGGCGATCGGCTCACCGCGGCGGCCGAGCACTGCGGGCCCGGGACGGTCGGCCCCGGTGCGCGCGAGTTCCTTTCGGCGGCAAGCCAGGCCCGCCGGCGCTCTCAGCGCCGGTCGTCGGTGAGCAAGGCCACGCTGGCGCTGCTCAGCGTGGTGGCGCTGCTGCTGGCCATTGCGGCGTACTCGCAGAGCCGCACCGCAACCGCAGAACGCAACGACGCGGTTTTCGCGCGAGTGCTGTCCGAGGCCGACCGGCTGCAGGCGGGCGATCCGTCGATGTCGGCACAACTGGACCTGGTCGCGGCCCGGCTGCGGCCCGACGACGTCGGAGTATGGGTGCGGCTGCTGGGTACGCAGGACATGCCGCTGGCGACCGCCGTCGACGGCGACACCGGTCCGATCAAGCAGGTGGCGTACCGCCGGGACGGGCGGCTGCTCGCCTCTGCCGGCCACGACAACAGCATTCGGCTCTGGGATGTCGCGGATCCGCGCAGGCCGTCCCCGGTGGGCAGTCCGCTGTACGGGCATCAGGAGTTCCTCACCTCGGCGGTGTTCTCTCCGGACGGGCGGCTGCTGGCTTCCGCG
Organism: Mycobacteriaceae bacterium; assembly: GCA_013362555.1. Lineage (GTDB taxonomy): Bacteria > Actinomycetota > Actinomycetes > Mycobacteriales > Mycobacteriaceae > JABFVX01. The sequence continues at coordinate 588 of JABFVX010000027.1, read as the reverse complement.
GGCGGTGACCACACGGTGCGGCTGTGGGACGTCACCGAGCCTGCGGCGGCGCACCCGGTCGGGGAGCCGCTGGTCGGGGGCGCGGGGACGGTTTACCTGCTCGGATTTCGCGGCGACGGCCGAATCCTGGCCGCGCCCAACCACGACCACACGGTCGCGTTGTGGGACCTGGCCGACCCGGCCGCGCCGCGGCAGGCCTGCCCACCGCTGGCGGGGCACACCGGTCCGGTCCGCTCCGCGGCGTTCTCGCCGGACGGGCGGCTCCTGGCCACCGCGAGCGACGACCTGACGGTGCGGCTGTGGGACGTGAGCGCGCCGGAAGCGCCTGTCCCGCTGGGCGTTCCGCTCGGCGGATTCGGCGCCACCGCCCATTCGGTCGCTTTCGCGCCGGACGGACGGACGCTGGCGGCGGGCAGCGACGACGGCACGGTGCGGCTGTGGGATCTCGCCGATCCGGCGGCGCCGCGGGAGCTGGGCGGCCCGCTCGCCGCGCAGACCGGCGCGACCTGGTCGGTGGCGTTCTCGCCGGACGGGCACGTCCTCGCCACGGCCGGCACCGACGGCGCGGTCAAACTGTGGAGCCTGCAC